>JABSRF010000013.1 GCA_013215275.1 Oligoflexales bacterium
TATTTCCAAAGGGCACTTCTCCCATAATTTAACAGGGAAAAGCTAACATATTTCGAGTTTGAAAGGGAAGCAGTTAATGAGAGTTCCATTTTTAATTATGGTTTTATTATCTCGATCACCTATGATGACTACATTGGGTCAGCTGATCGACTTTGGAACCTGGAGGTATCAAGACGGCAATCACAATGGCTACATTGTTTCACAATCCGACAACACAAAGTCATCCGATGACACTGAGGGTTGTAAGTTAAGGCAAAGAGACGCAATCAAGGCTTATATTCATGATTTTTTTAAGTACTTAAAAAGTGGTGATGCGAGCTTGTTCGCCCAATTGGAGTCCTTTGAAGGAGAATTAAATCAGAGGTTCGATAACGTTTATGCTGAGAAGTACAGACAATACATCCTAATACGGTTAGGTTATTCTTTTGCTGAGGTTAATCAAATCTTGTCTGATACAGATAGAGGTTTGAAGAATCTATTAAGTGAATTTTTGGATCATTACACTAAATTTTTCAACGAACAGAGCCTCTTTCCAGACTGTAAGAAAGAAGAAGCAAACATTCATGGCACCTACTATGTCTCAACCTATAGCCACAGAAGAATATTGCCTGCAATGATAGGTTTTATCATGGAAGAAAGCCTCGAATCATACTCTAACTCCGTAGATGAAAAGTCTGAAGTCATTAGTCGATGTCACTCATCCCATGGAAAATGCGCTATCTGGGAGGATCCGCCATATAAATTTGTAAGCAGATTTCTTGGTCAAATGGAAAGAGGGGAGAGCAGTATTGTTTATGAATTGGTTTCAATCTTGAACTCACTTGTGCAGAGAATTGAAACAGTTTGTCAGATATCTTTAGGCAGTGAGTCTTATCTTAGGTGCTCTGAATGCAACAATTTGGACAGACCATTTTCGAATAGCTGTTTAGAGTTTTGGAAACAATGCGAAGATGAAGACGAGCTGTACGGTAGGGTCGATCTGAGAGATAAGCACATTGTGGGCCCTTTAACACTCCCCTACTTGGACCAACATTTGTACCCCATGAATACGAGAGATGGTTCATTGTCAAAAGCACAGACCTGGTTAGATTCTCTCTAGCGTCAACGGATACTCTGTAACCTGAAAAGTAAGCCTCGAACTTGGCGTCAAATGCGCCTTACCTCGCTCTGCTGCCTACAAAATTTAATGACTCCTTGCTCAAAACAATATAAACAATTCTCTTAAGCCTTTTTTTACTCAATCGAGAGCGTTGGAGGAAAGTGTGGCTCAAAGACCTTGGCTTGTTTTAAAATTTGGTGGAACCAGTGTGGCTAGTTCTTCACGCTGGGAATGCGTTATCAGTATTCTTAAGCAACGCTTGCAGGAAGGGTACCGGCCTGTACTGGTTTGTTCTGCAATATCAGGGGTATCCAACAAGCTGGAGCAGTTGACAAAAAATATCTCAAAACACAATGATGTGGAATCGGTCCTAGAAACGATTGAGCAGAAACACCTAAACCTTGGACGGGAATTAGGCTTAGAAGATACGAAAGCAATCATAGCAAACGAATGGGAGCAATTAAAACGCTTGGCAATGGGGATTTCCCTTTTAAGGCAGTCAAGCCCCCAAGTCACTGCGCAAATTATGAGCCTTGGCGAGCTTATGCTGAGTAAGATGGCTCATAAATGGTTGCAAAATCAAGATCTTGATATCGGGTTTGTAGATATGCGCAGCCATTTGAAGGCTGTTAAGCAGGAGGGAACTTCAGACTGCCAACACTACCTCGCTGCAGTCTGTGACCATATGCCAGATAAAGAGTTTCAACAAACGCTGGAGGCTACCAATCATAAAGCCTTTATTACCCAGGGGTTTATAGCCAGTGACTGTAAAGGAGACACGGTCGTTTTAGGGCGTGGTGGTTCTGATACCTCTGCAGCATACATCGGTACCAAGCTTGAGGCCGAGCAAGTTGAAATTTGGACTGATGTCCCCGGTATGTTTACTTCTGACCCTCGGGAAGTGCCCTCTGCTAAGCTTTTACTAAACCTCGATTATGATGAGGCTCAAGAGCTTGCAACCTCTGGGGCAAAAGTTCTGCACCCTAGGTGCATTGACCCACTACAAAGTCAGGGTATTAAGCTACGAATAGGTTGGACTGAGCGCCCAGAGTTTGCCGGGATGAGCATTGCTCAGGAGGGGGCACCCTCAGCACGAGTTAAGGCTGTCATTGCAAAAAAAGATATCCACATGATTAGTATGGATTCTCTTGGTATGTGGCATCAGGTAGGGTTTCTAGCTGATGTGTTCAACTGTTTCCGCAAGCATGGCTTATCTATCGACCTTATTGCAACCTCCCAAAGCAACGTGACCGTTACGCTCGATTCGATCTCAAATGTCATAGAACCACAAGCACTCGAGGTACTATGTGACGACTTGAAACAGTTTTGTCAGCCTCGCCTGATAGGTCCTGTCGCAGCTGTTAGTCTAGTCGGTAAGAACATTCGTTCGATTATTCATGAGATTGGGCCGGCTCTTGAGGCTTTTGAGGAAAAACAGATACACTTGATTTCCCAGTCAGCGAGTGATTTAAACTTCACGTTTACGGTGGAAGAGGAAGATGCATCACGTATGGTGCAAAAACTACACTCACTCTTTTTTTCAGAGACTCATGATCCTGAAGTCTTTGGTCCAAGCTGGAGTGATCTTTTTAAGAAAAAAGATCAAGATCTTGATGAAAAGAAAGCACCATGGTGGAAACATGAGTCGCAGCAACTTTTGCAGATTGCCGAAGAGAACTCTCCTTGCTACGTTTACCATGAGCCAACCCTAAAAGCTGCAGCGAGTGCTCTTGATAACAAAGAAGTCATCGCTCGTGTGAATTATGCAATGAAGGCAAACTCACATCCAGATATCCTGCGATTGTTTTATGCTAGGGGCTTTGGTTTCGATTGTGTTTCCTTGGGAGAAATAAATTATTTATTAGAACTTTTTCCCCAGATGGACTGTAGTCAAATTCTATTTACTCCTAACTTCGCTCCAATCAATGAGTACATTGAAGCCTTTAGTTTAGGCTGTATTGTGACACTTGACAATGTTGATGTAGCCTATGCTCATCCGGACGTGTTTAAAGGCAAAGAGGTTTTCTTACGCGTTGACCCTGATGTTGGAAAGGGTCATCATAAACATGTTAGAACCGCTGGAGTGCAGTCAAAATTTGGTGTGTCAGGTTCAGATATTGTGGGTTTTAAGGATTTTGCACAATCTATTGATTTGAAAGTTACAGGTTTGCATGTTCATGTTGGAAGTGGAATACGCAGTCCCGAGACATGGGCGGAAAATGCCGTTTTTCTTGCTGAACTAGCGAAGCAGTTTGAGCATGTTAAAGTTCTAGATTTGGGGGGTGGTTTAGGTGTTGTTGAAAAACCTGGTCAGCAAGCATTGGAAACCGAGATGGTATTGGCTTCTTGTCAAAAAGTCAGAAAAGCCTACCCTGATTATGAGCTATGGTTAGAGCCGGGTAGGTTTTTGGTTGCCGAGGCTGGGATCATATTAAGTAAAGTGACACAGCTTAAAAGTAAGGGTGACAAAAACTTTGTCGGGGTTGATGTCGGAATGAATTCGCTACTGAGACCTTCCCTTTACGGAGCATACCATGAGATCGTAAATCTTTCGAAAATAGACTCAGAGCTAGAGATGAAAGCAGATGTGGTGGGGCCTATTTGTGAAACAGGAGATGTCGTAGGCTATGCGAGAAGCCTCCCTGAAACAAGGGAAGGGGATTGCATGTTGGTGGCTACTGCTGGAGCTTATGGTAGGGTAATGGCATCCTCATACAATCAAAGGCAGCCTGCAAAAGAGATTTACCTTTCCATGCCTAATGGAGAATGAAGTTCTTGGTAAGAGATTCCCTAACCCTCACTTCGTTCGTGGGAATGACGTGGTTTCACTTCGTTCGTGGGAATGACACGTCTATCGTCATCACCACGCGATATTTGCAAGGCAAATATCGTGGTCAGGTGATCTCAGCCAAGTAGATCAAACTTCCATTCGGTGCCTCTCTTTTGAAGTGGGAACCAAGGCAAAAATTTCCTTAATGAGCTATTGCTGTATTCCCATAAAATTGAAAAATTCCATCTGATAAATTTGCTACTTGCAGGAAACAGAATCTTCTTAAAACTAGCAAGTCTTACTTTTTAGAATCTGGAAGAGTTTATAATGAAGTCAGAGAATTTTTAGGAGCTCTTTTTGTATCGTTTTTTCGATTAACCTTTTACAAGAGAGTATTGCCAGTGAAAATCATTAAAATAATTAAGAACAGCCGAGAAGGCATGAATGAAGAAACCATCAAAAATTTTCTTTATAAAAACCTACCTAAAGAAATGATTAATGGCTTAGAATATGACGACCCTAAGACCATCGAAAGAGTGTTAAAGCTTCTAGGGATTGATTATAAAAAAGTCGAAGATCTCACTGAAGGGACGAGTCATGCAAACCCTGAAATGGATGAAGCTGCAGCTAGCTAGCTTACATCTGGAAAGCACATTTTCCAGATGCAAGCTAGCTAAGCTCTGCTAGCTTACATACTCTCAAATACTGTAGCAATACCTTGTCCAAAGCCTATACACATGGTCGCAACTCCTAACTTGGACTGCTTTCTTTGCATATTATGCAAAAGGGTTGCTACAATACGGCTACCGGAACACCCAAGTGGGTGACCTAATGCAATTGCGCCTCCATTTAGGTTTACTTTATCATCCATAGAATCAAGAAGGTTTAAGTCTTTTAAGACTGGGAGTGACTGGGCTGCAAAAGCCTCGTTTAACTCGAACATATCACAATCACTAACCTGAAGATTGGCCTTTTTAAGAGCTTTTTGTGTTGCTGGTACAGGACCATAACCCATAATTGCAGGATCCACTCCGACACATGACATACTTTTAACCCTAGCTAAGGGGCTTAACCCTAGGTCCTTTGCCTTTTTTTCGGATGCTACGATCAGACAAGCGGCTCCATCTGACAGAGCCGAAGAGTTACCTGCTGTAACAGTTCCAGCTTTCGGGTCGAATGCAGGAGGCAATTTAGCCAGAGACTCTAGGTTTGTTTCAGGGCGAATGACTTCGTCTTGGTTACAAGCCTTCAAATTTCCATTGCTATCGTGACCTTCAATAGGGATAATTTCATTTTTAAAAAAGCCTTCGATGGTCGCAGCGTGTGCCTTTTGATGTGATCTAAGAGCGAACTTATCTTGGTCCTCACGGCTTATGCCATGCTGCTTTCCTAAAAGCTCTGCTGTAATCCCCATCATCCCTGATGCTTTTGCGTAATACTTACTCCCCTTAGGGTTGAAGTCGATCCCATGAGTCATAGGAACGTGACCCATATGCTCGACCCCCCCCACGAGGAATAAATCACCTTCATCTGCTTTAATTGCCATCGCAGCATTATGGAGCGACTGCATAGAAGAGCCACAAAGACGGTTGACTGTTTGAGCAGGTACCGTGTATGGAATTGCTGTCTGCAGGGAAACAAAACGACCGATATTAAAGCCTTGCTCTAGAGTTTGTTGTACACAGCCCCAAATCACATCATCAAACTCTTTTGGATCAATCTTAGGGTTTCTAGCAAGCACTCCGTTGATCAATTCAGAAGAAATATTCTCAGCTCTTCGATTACGAAAAATACCACCTTTTGACCTACCCATCGGTGTTCTGGCTGCATCTACAATAACCACGTTATTCATGGTAAACTCCTTAAAAATTAACTTTTCATTCTGCAAAAAATTTCTGGTCAATCCATTTGACTAAACTTTTGGGTAAAGGTCTTTTTTACCAGCTACTAATTGCTCGAGCATATTTGGAGCCTTATATGCAGCCCCTAAGTTTTCATATTTTTTAGTCTTTTCAAGAACTTGCTCAAGGCCGCAGTCTTGAGCATACTTGAGAACGCCACCACGGAATGGAGGGAAGCCAAGTCCGTAGAGAACCCCTAGGTCTACCTCCATTGGTGTTGCAACAATATTATCCTCAAGGCAACGAATGCTTTCATTAATCATAGGAATCATCATCCGATCAATGATCTCTTCGTCAGAAGCTTCTTTTTTTGTTTTGACGATTTTTTGTAGCAAGCCTTCAACCTGAGGATCGACGGTCTTTTTAGGCCGACCTTTACGGTCTTTAATATAACTATAAAAGCCTTTATCGTTCTTTTGACCGAGTCTTTTTTCGCTATTCATAAGCGTCATTGCAGACTCACCTTCGTTTGACATCCGATCAGGGAATCCTTTTGCCATAACACCGGCAGCATGAACTGCGGTATCAATTCCAACCACATCAAGAAGGTAAGCTGGCCCCATAGGCCATCCGAATTTTTCCATGGTTTTGTCGATCTGTCGGTAGTCCACCCCATCAGCTAAAAGCTGCTGGAAACCGAAAAAGTAAGGAAAAAGGACACGGTTGACGAGGAAGCCAGGGCAGTCGTTAACAACGATGGGAGTTTTTCCTATGGATAGAGCGTAGGAAACTGCTGTGTTGACTGCATGATCACTGCTTTTTTCACCCTTAATGATTTCAACAAGGGGCATGCGGTGAACAGGGTTAAAAAAGTGAATCCCACAAAAATTTTCAGGTCGCTTAAGGTCTTTTGCCAAACCTGTTATTGATATGGTTGAAGTATTAGATGCGATAATAGCATCATTGCTGATCTGGTTTTCTAGGTCTTTATAAACGGATTTTTTTACGTTTTCATTTTCGACCACGGCTTCAATCACTAAGTCTAAGTGCCCAAACTCTCCGTATGATAGTGCAGGAGTGATGGAGCCCATAACCTGACTCAGCTGAAGGCTATTAATTTTGCCTCTTTCTAGCTGCTTATTGAGGAGTTTGCCTGCTTCGTTTAAGCCTAGTTCGAGTGCTGCAGAGTTGATGTCTTTCATCACGGTAGGTATCCCTCGGGAGGCTGTTTGGTAGGCGATGCCACCACCCATGATCCCAGCTCCTAAAACCCCGACGGTCTTAACCCTATTGCCTGCTTTGGCGTGACCCTTTGTTTTTTTCTTATTGAATTGGTCTGATAGGAATATGGTCACCAAATTGTCAGCAACTGGAGTTTGTGCCAGTTTAACAAAGCCTTGAATTTCAATCTCACTTGCTTCTTCACGTCCCTTTGAAGCATGTTTTTGAATGGCTTTAATTGCTTCTAGTGGAGCTGGGTAATGAGGGCCAGCTTTTGCTCCCACGAATGCTTTTGCTGATTCAAAGACCATCACACCCTCGGTGGGGGTAATAATCTTAAGGGGATTAATTTTTTCACTTCTACGTGATTCCCAGTTTAGCTTGCCTTTTATACTGTCGCCAAGCAAGTCGTAGGCAGATTCGAGCAGTTTATCATCAGCAACCACTGCATCTAAGGCTCCCACTTTGAGAACTGCATCTGGTTTGTTGGTGCCGCCACCAGCAATCCATTCGATAGCATTGTCGGCTCCTATCAGGCGAGGCAACCTTATGGTTCCCCCCCAGCCTGGGTAAATTCCGAGCTTTGTTTCCGGTAAACCGACCTGTGCTTTTGTGCTTGCTACCCTGTAACAAGTTGTGAGAGCAAGCTCCATGCCACCACCAAGGCACACGCCATTGATTGCTGTGACGGTGGGATAAGGGAGGTCCTCCACATCTGAAAATAGCTTGTGGGTGTCCCTAAGCCAATTGGTCATGACGCTAGGGTCTGATGCAAAATACCCTTTAAACTCCGTGATGTCGGCTCCTACTACGAAGACGTCCTTACGGCTAGCTATCACAAGACCTTTAATATCTGAAGTAGATTTGATTGCATCTACAGCTTTACTTAGGTCAGCCAAGGTGTCTTTGTCAAACTTATTGACAGATGCAGTCCCATGATCCAAAAAGAGTGTCGCAATGCCATCTTGGCGAAGGGTGCACTCCATGTTAGGGCCTTTATAAATTGAACGTTCGCTCATAGAGAAGCTCCTTACAATAGTGATTGCTTGTTTGAGAATGGTTTCCTCAACTATTTGCTTAGCTGTTCTTCTAAGCATAAGCAATTAACGTAACCTTAAACTTATACAAAGTCGATTGATCTCACAGCAAGTGAATCTTGCTTTAAATATGGGTAATTGTGCATGGTTCCAATCTTAATAGAGCTGAGATCTTCAAAATAGTTGCCTTCTAATAAGGACACTCTAATGTCCCTAGTTCCACAAAAACCGATTTAAGCTGGGTGTAATGGTTGATGGTCGTTAGCCCATTTTCCCTGCCAATTCCAGAGTTTTTGTAGCCACCAAAGGGAATCTCAATCGGTGAAGCATTGAAGTTGTTTATCCAGCATGATCCTGCCTCGATTTGAGCGATCACTCTATGGGCTTTTTGGAGGTTGTTTGTAAAGACCCCTGCTGCAAGACCATACTCAGTATTGTTTGCGCGTGCAATCACCTCATCTTCATTTTCAAAGCTAAGCACTGACATAACAGGACCAAAAATTTCTTCTTGAACAATCCTCATTTCATCATGGCAGCCGGAAAATACGGTGGGGCTTACAAAATTACCATTGGCAAATTTCGGATCTTTCGTTATTTCTGGCTTATCGACTCCGCCTACTTCAAGCTTAGCGCCTTCTTTGACACCCAACTCAATATAAGAGAGCACTTTCTCCATATGTGGTTTACTAATCAGCGCTCCCATATGACTTTGAGGGTTCATGGGGTCTCCGACTTTGATGTTTTTAACCCTCTTGACGAGTCTTGCTAAAAACTCTTTCTCGATCGACTTATGAACAAAAACGCGTGTCCCGTTTGAGCAGACTTCCCCTTGGTTGTAAAAGTTTGCATACAATGCTCCTGTGACTGCATTGTCAAGATCCACATCATCGAAAATGATAAGAGGAGATTTGCCACCTAGCTCCATCGTCACATGCTTGAGAGTCTGGGCAGCATCAGCCATGACTTTCTTTCCCGTGCCCACTTCCCCTGTTAACGATACTTTTGCTATTTTGGGGTGCTTTGTAAGTGCTTGACCAACTTTCGCATCGCCTTGAACGACGTTGAAAACTCCCTTAGGAAGTCCGGCATCATGGTATACTTCTGCCAATATCAACGCAGTGATTGGAGTTAACTCAGCTGGTTTAAAAATCATTGCATTACCGCATGCTAGGGCAGGTGCTGACTTCCAACATGCTATCTGGATAGGGTAGTTCCAGGCTCCAATTCCAGCACAAATACCTAAAGGCTCTCGTCTCGTGTAGGCAAAATTGTTTTCTAGCTGGATGTGCTCTCCATGAATGCTTGCAGCTAACCCTGCATAGTACTCAATGGCATCGGCTCCAGAATGCACATCCACGACTGCAGCTTCTTGAATTGACTTACCTGTGTCCAGCACCTCAAGCTGAGCAATCTCA
Source organism: Oligoflexales bacterium (assembly GCA_013215275.1). Lineage (GTDB taxonomy): Bacteria > Bdellovibrionota_B > Oligoflexia > Oligoflexales > Bog-1112 > JABSRF01. The sequence goes on from JABSRF010000013.1 coordinate 9,384, forward strand.
TTATTTCGTTCCCGAAGTATATTAACAGCCTTCATTAGGATGCGCCCACGTTGAGCACCACTCATGCTTGACCAAGTTTTGAAGCCTTCTTGTGCTGATGCTACGGCGTCTTCAATGTCTTGCGTGGAGGCCTCATGAATGTTTTGAATGAGTTCTCCGGTAGCTGGATTAAGGTTTGCGAACTTTGTGGATGCTCGTCCATCTGTATATTTACCATTTATGAATAGGCTTTTCATTTCAGCTAAATCCATTTAAACCTCCCGTTGATTGTCTTCAGTCTGTAATACCAACAGAATGCATTCTTATCAACGAGTGGCTATAAATCTGAGGAATTAAATTTCTTGTGATTGATAATCAAGCTTGACAAAGCATGCTCATGTGGTAACTTCCCCACTCAGCCTATGGGCTCGAGTGGTGGAATTGGTAGACACACAAGACTTAAAATCTTGCGAGGGTAACCTCGTGCCAGTTCAAGTCTGGCCTCGAGCACCAGGCCGTGAGCCTTTTTTAAATCCAGTCTTATATTATTTACGGGACAACAAGAAACTCATTGAGACTGAATTGTCTGCTGAGAAGCCTGCATAATTGATCCATTCCTTCTTGTTCTTTCCAGGTCAGTTTTTGGAAGCCCAGGGCACTACAAGCTGTGTTTAGGCGAGGTAGCCCGACTCTAGTCCAGCGAATATTTGGGTCCCTAAGGATCTTTTGGCGTATCTCGAAAACCACCTTACGGTAGTATTTGGCTGCTATTAGGCCGTCAAGAAAGGTTCCCCATAAGCCCTCATTCTGATGAGCCAGATTTGTCTGGGTCAAAAATACTGCAACCTCTTTTTGCGGGCTTGGCGACCAGATTGCTTGGATAAATTCCCAGAGTAAGGTCTCTCCTTTAGGAGACTTAAGAGGGTCTTTCAAACGGTACCAATTTTGAAAAGCTTTTTTGAACGTGTCCGGTAATGGGGGATTGTTTGAGTTTTTTGTTTGTTTGCTGCGTTCAATAAACCTGCTTACATCACAGCTTGCCAACAGATCATCAAATTGCAGAGCCGCCTGGCTTCTTTTGCTTAAGTCTTGAGGGAGGTTTGGTATTGGGCTGTCTGGGTAGGTAGGGGCAGCTGGAATCGAAGGAATGCTTTTGGGAGCTTGTGGATTCGGCTTAAATTTGGGTGGAAATGAGTCTGCTGCGTCTGCTTGCCATTGTTCATTGAGTCTACTGACAGAGTCAGGAAGGGCCTTTTTGCTCGTCTTTGTCAGCTCTTCTGGCTCAGAAGTAGGCTTTGGGTGGGATAAGGTTGTTTTCGTGCTGGTAGCAAAGACTGGATCAATGTCATTGTTTTTTTGGGGCGGTTCAAAAGGATCCGTGTAGGATTGAGGTGGTTTTGAGGCCTCTTCGATCTTATTTTTGCTTATGCTAGGAACCGTATCTCCAGACTGGCTATGGAGCTCTCTTTTCAATTCAGTCAGGCTTGGAACTTCGAAGTTGCCTTCTGGGGGTGCGGTAAGGTCTTTTGTGGTGTAGTCAGGAGGCTTTGAAGGTGCTAGAGGGATGCCTCCTTCGAAGCTAGGGGCCTGTTCTGAGCTGATCGCAAAGCTAGGTGAATACTCCGTTGCTTCTTGGTTACTGCTATGGTCTGTGAAGGTGATATTGGTCTCTTCGTCAGCTGGAAGGGGGGGGAGCCCTGGTTCTTTGCTCTCTGAAATTGCAGTTTTATCCTCTGATCCAATTTCTGAGCTTGGGAATGGGGGCAATTTCAAATCATCGGATTCTTCTTCAGCTTTGAGTTTTTTTATCTCATTGTCTATGACCTCAGCCTTGCCTTTTCTGCCAAGTTTATCTAAGCAAAGCTTAATTAGCTTCAAGGCCTTGATAGACTTTTTGTTTTGGCGGTAAACCTGATGGGCGATTTGCATGCTCTCTGAGGGGTCAATGTTGAAATAAACATTTCCGAGGTCGAGCATGCGTGCCTGCCGCTCAGAGGGAGACTCTATCTCTGAAACGAGTGCCAGGTAGCGCTCTCTTAAAACCTTACGATTTGGGTGCTCTCGGATCTTTTTAAGGATTTTTTCTAGTCCCTTCGACATGCTTATACCAATAGCTTTGCCGCACATGGGTCAATAATGGCGGTCATAGATTATTAAGTTTGCGTCTGCTCTTACTATAGGATCGCTTAAAGATGCTTGGAAGGCAAGGTATGGGTCAGCCTAAAAGCTGAAGCTGCTCAAGAAGTTCGTATGAATGTCTCCCTCGATGAAACGAGGATCTTCAAGAAGTTTTAAATGGAATGGTATGTTCGTTCTGATTCCTTCTACCTTCATTTCCGTTAAGGCCCTTCGCATGCGGCATATCGCCTCCATACGATCACTGCCATACGAGATGACTTTGGCAATCATGGAATCATATAAGGAGGGAACGCGGTAACCCTTATAGATCATGCTGTCGATCCGGATGCCTGGGCCTCCTGGTTCGTGATAGCCAGTGATAACCCCAGGCCATGGAGCAAAGCTTTTGGGATCTTCAGCATTAACCCGGCATTCTATTGCATGGCCCCTTGGAAGTAGTCCAGATCTTAAGCTTAATTTTTTCCCCTGAGCAATGAGTATTTGCTTTTTGATGAGGTCTACGCCCATGACCATCTCAGTGACAGGGTGCTCCACCTGAACGCGAGTATTCATTTCCATAAAATAGAATTGGCCGTCTTGGTACAAGAACTCAGCAGTTCCTAGGGATTGGTAGTTAACCGTCTTTGCTAAATTGACGGCTAAATTCCCAACTTTTTCTCTTAGGTCATCGCTAAGAGCAAGGCATGGAGATTCCTCTACAAGTTTTTGATGTCGTCTTTGGATTGAGCAGTCACGCTCGCCTAAATAGGAAATGTTTCCGTGCTCATCTGCTACGATTTGAACTTCCACGTGACGTGGCTTGGTAAGGTAACGCTCAATAAAACAATCAGGGTTTCCAAAACAAGCCAAAGCCTCTTTTTGAGCCAATTGCAGCTGTTTTATCAATTCGGATTCGCTATGAGCAATCTTCATTCCTCTGCCACCACCCCCGGCAGCAGCTTTAATAATGCATGGGTATCCGATCTCTTTAGCAAGTTTGAGGGCTTCCTCATTGCTAGATATGGTGCCTTTGCTCCCAGGTAGAAGGGGCACATCAGATTTGATCGCGAGGGCTCTTGCCTGAACTTTATCTCCCAGGGCTCTGATTTGATCGGGGGTTGGTCCAATAAACTTTATATTGTAAGCTGCACAAACCTTGGCAAAATCAGCGCTCTCAGCGAGGAAGCCGTACCCTGGATGAATTGCATCGACTCCAGTGATTTCTGCAGCACTCATGATAGCGGGTATGCGTAGGTAGCTATTGATGCTGGGGCCTTGGCCAATGCATACACTCTCATCTGCTAATTTTGCGTGTAGCGAGTCTTTATCTGCCGAAGAGTGTATGGCAACAGTTTTGAGTCCTAGCTCCTGGCAAGCACGAATCACTCTAACCGCTATTTCTCCGCGGTTAGCAATTAGAACCTTTTTCACTTCTAAGCTCCATTCCGAGAGAAAAACAATCACTCCATGAGGAAAAGAACCTGATCGTATTCTACTGGCTCTTCATTTTCCACTAATACTTCTGCAATAATACCGTCTTTTTCGGCTTCGATTTCGTTCATTAATTTCATCGCTTCCACGATGCAAAGGGTGTCTCCCTTTTTAACTTTCTGACCAACTTGAACAAAATTGTCAGATCCTGGAGCAGGAGCGGCGTATAAGGTTCCAACAAAAGGAGATTTTATCTCTTTTAGGTTTTTATTGTGAGGTTTAGGGGCTGCCTTAGCTTGGGTAGGCTCATTTGAAGAGATTTCCTCTTGAGCGCTAACACTAGAAGGGGTCATCGGAGCGACAGCGTACGGGCTCATAACAGGCTGGTGGACAACCCCAGTCCCTGGGCTTTGAACAAGCTTTACTTTCTGACCATCAGTTTCCCATTCAAACTCATGCATACCGTAACTGCGCATAAGTTTCATCATCTGCTCAATTTTACTCAGATCCATGAATCACTTCACCTTTTCGACATACTTATTTGTTCTAGTGTCCACCTTGAGGACATCCCCAGCGTTAATATGAAAGGGGACTGTAATGGTTAGGCCAGTTTCCATGGTTGCTGGCTTGCCACCACCTGATGAGGTATCTCCCTTGATATTGGGCTGAGTTTCGGCGACTTTTAACTCAACAAAATTTTCCAAATCGATCGCTGCAGCTTTGCCTTTGTAAATTGTGACCCTGACAACACTATTCTCTACTAAGTAATATTTGGCATCACCGACTTCCTCGGCGGTTAGTCCCACCTGATCGTAGGTTTTGTTGTCCATAAAGTGGTAGGTCTCACCATCGTTGTACAGATACTGCATTTCAGAAAAAGAGATATCTGGTATCCCGACCTTGTCGACTCCAGCTTTGAAGGTGACATCGAGAACCTTACCGGTCTCAAGATTTTTTAATCGGGTTCTAACAAAAGCTGAACCTTTTCCCGGGTTTACATGTTGGAATTCTACAATGGTATACGCATTATTTTCATACTCAATCTTTAAGCCTTTGCGGAAATCAGTCGTTTGGTACATAAGCTCTCAAGTTCCTTTTTTACATAGTTTTTCAATGCCATACTGCAGGGTGGATTGTAGAATTACACCAGCTACCGAACATAACCCTATCCTTACTGAAATTCAATCGTGACTTTAGGCCGCTGAGTAGCTTGGCATCATTTCAGAATGGGGCCTAAACAATGTGTTTAGGCTAGAAACTCATTTTATAGGGCCTGGAATCAGTGATTTGTGACGAACGATTCGTTTCAAAGGGCCGCGAAAATTGGGGATGATGATGTTTCTTTCTCGTTGAATGCCCTGTCCGGGGAGCCTTATGTCTTTTCCACCGGTTGCGTGAATAATGTCTCCCCTTGTTTTATCATGCTTACGTTCAAGGATAACGACGTGTCCACTATAAACTAGGAGGTCCCCTGCTTCTGCTAAAGACAAGTTAGGGATGGTTGCTAGGTGATACCGATTTAGAAGTGATTCAGTGTCCAGGCTGATCATCATGCGTGTATCCAAATAGGGCGTTTCTAAGCCAGCAAGCTTGTAAACGAGCTGAGTGAAGTGGCTACAATCCAAACTGCAATTATTACAACTGGGACATTTTTTAAGACGATCTTTGGGGTTGGGAGATTTTTGTAAAAGACATTCATTACACTTTTTGCAGGAGTTTATGCTTGTTACTTTTGAACCACCATATACATATGAAATGGGAAGTTCTTCCATCAGCCTATTCGCCACATAGAGGATCCTTTTTTGGATGCCTTTGATTTCATAGCTGGCCTTAGGTACCGCTAGGCTAGTGGAAGCGAAAAAGCATGCCATGAAGACCTTCAGATAGGAAGCTTTTGCCCTCTGCCTGAACTTTTTTGCCCTCCTAAGATGCTTGATCCAAGTGATAAAATCTATCTGTAAGCTTTTACCATTCATTTACAATACCTCCGGATAAGGGCTCAGGCCTTCATGAAGCTCCGTGGCTATTACAAGCAGCTACAAACGGTTCTCGCAATAGAGATCATTCTCATTGCAGGAGGCTTTTTTCTAGCAAAAAACTTTTGGGAGCACACCTGCAATAATACCCTGTTAACTTGTTTAGCTGATAAAAACCTGCCATTGCAAAGCTTTCTTCTCCTTAATATTATTCGACCATTCCTGCTAACACCATTGCCTATTTTTGCTATGATGGCAGGGAACACCTTTGGTCCGATCGAGGGGGCTCTGCTAGCTGCTTTTGGTGCAACCTTGTCGTGCGGAGCTGTTTATATTCTTGCCAAGGCAATTGGAAAAAAGCTAATAAATCCTTGGTTGTCTTCTAATCTGCCTCAGACGCTTCGATTTATACGTTCTCAGGACTGGAAGGTGGTCCTGGTTTGTCGTTTAGTTCCGATTATTCCCTTTGATCTCTGCACGATTATTTTTGGCTTATTGGACTTTCGCTGGAAGTATGTGATCCTTGCAACTTTCGTAGCTATTCTACCTGAATCATACTTGTTTTCTAAAATTGCGAACCAAGATTCGACCGTATTGAGTGCGACGGTGACGACCCTTAGCATGATTACCATTTTCTGTATACTTCCAGGAGTTATTATCGAGTTCATCAGTAGAAAAAAAGGAAGTAGTTTATGGGTTAGGCTCAAGGCTATGTGGATCGAGCTAAAGGAAGAAGTAAAATACAACAATGAAATCGTCAAAAGGCATCAGCACAATCCAGCAAAAATTCCTGTTCTGTTAGTCTACGGTTATTTTTCATCACGCCGTGCTTTGACGGTTTTAGAGAGGATCTTAACAAGGCAAGGGTATGAGGTTATCAGCTTCAATTTAGGTGGCTTGCTTGGAGTCTTTTTTACTAAGGGGATCAAAGAAACCGCAAAATTCATAGACTTTAAGCTAAAGAGGCAGTTCGATAGGCATCAATTCAATAAGGTTACCATAGTGGCACACTCCAAAGGTGGTTTGGTGGCACTGTGGTGGGTTTTAAAATTAGGAGGCTCAAAGTATTGCCATAAGGTGATCACCATGGGAACCCCATATCGAGGCAGCTTGCTTACTTGGTTAGCTTTAGTCACACCTATTGGTTTCATATTTAGAGATTTATGGCAAATGCGCCCCGGTTCGGACCTGCTAAAGGATCTTCACGATTCCGAAATTCCTGAGGAGGTGACTATTTTTAATCTGTTTTCTAACAAAGATAGTGTTGCTAAGGGTGAGCATGGCTTATTTAAGCCTTGGAAAAAATCGAACCAAGTGGTCCCTATTCCTATGCATCATGTCACTCACTTTGAATTTCTATACCGAAGGGATGTGGGTGATGAGCTCATTAATATCTTAGGCTCACCCTATTTAGACTCTTACCATGATAGTCAAAAAATCAGGGGAAATCATAAGTAGTCTACTTTTCGCCAGCTCGTCAACTGTCATAATGTTGTGCAATTTAAAGGTAAGAAACGCTTCCGATATAGTTGGCATCTGCTTCTTTTTTCCTCTAATAATATTAGGTAAACACAGGTTCTTCCATTAATAATCAACCCAGAAAAAAACTAACTTCTCACTTGCCTAATTGATCTAAGCCGGGTAATAAGCATAGGTTCGATGCGCATTCGTTTTAGTTATTCTGATTTACTAATAGTCTTTGTAGGAGCTAAACTGTGGTCTCTAGAAGTGTTAAGTTTTTAGCCTGTTCATTTTTGTTACTAAATTTAGAGTCTATGTTAAACCCACTTTCCGCTAATACTTTAGCAAGGTACGGAAGGAGAGTGATTCCATCCATAACGAACCACCTTTCCCATAAGGCTCCCGTTTTAGGATCAGGGTTTAACCAGAATTCCAGGTTCTTTAGTAGCAATGGTATCGGTTCCGATGACGTTAATACCCAATTAAATCAGCAAAATTTTGCATCGCAAAACTCACTGTCTAAAGATGATTTGGAGCAAATCAAGTCATTAATCGAAGAAAATCGAGAGTCTTTGTTGGAACAAATTAGGGAAGAAGGAAACTGGGACCTTAAATATGCACAAGAAAAAATCATCGAAGAATTTGAAAAGCAAGGCATGAGCCGTGAAGAGGCTGTTGCTGAGTTCAATAAGATTGATGAAGATATTGACAGAACCCGTTCGAGAATGAAAGCTCCTTATATTCTTGGAGCTGCTTTGCCAGCAGCAGCTATACCAGCAAGCTGGGCCCTTGTTTACAATGAGCCTTTCTATACTTGGGTTTCCACTACTCGGCCTTGGTTAACTGAAACCTCTTGGGATTGGTCTGAGCCTCTACTTCAAAGCTTATTGGCAACCGAAACAGGAGCCACACTAATGATTGGCTCCCTTGCAGCTTTAGGATGGCAAAGCTATGACCGGTATGTGAACCGTCGCTTGGTTGACAAGCTGGTCGATAAAACAAATATCCCAAAAGAGACTGCTAAGAAATTCATTAAAGTTGACGTTGACAATCGTCATATGAAGTAAAATCCTTTACTTTCTTGATCTCATTTCCTTCGAAATTTAACGTCTACCCGTTAAAAAGGGGCTTGTTTCACGTCTTGTAGATTATTCTCAAAACGGTCCAAGCTCCCTTTTTGTTGCAGGTTATGTGAGTACAAAAGACCGGTGGCGTGTTGGTGGCCTTTGCGCCTTTGTCAATCTGAGATCGGCTTTAGTTAGCATGTGCGTGAATTTTTTAGGCCACTGAGTAGCATCGCCATTGTCTTGTTTTCTTGCTAAAGTTGATGAACCGCTCTTGCCTCCTGCCAGTTTAATTGGCACTCTTGTGGATGCTGGAAGAATCACCGTTTATGGTCGAGGATCTTATGAATGTTACCATGATTGATAATTACGATTCGTTTACCTTTAATCTTGTTCAGTACTTGCAGCAGCTTGGTCATACCGTTTGCACATACCGGAATGATGAGAAGAGTGCAGAAGAAATTATCGATGAGCAGCCTGACTTTGTGGTCTTATCTCCAGGGCCTTCGCAGCCTGAGAATGCCGGTGTTTGCATGGACCTCGTAAAGCTTGCCATCGAGAAGCAAGTGCCGGTTTTAGGGGTCTGTTTGGGGCATCAGGCTATCGCTCAGGCCTTAGGTGCAAAAATCGCAACCATAGCCCCTCCTGTGCATGGAAAGACCTCGATGATCTATCATAGAGGACGTGGAGTCTTTAAGGGACTTCCAAACCCCCTCGAAGCAACTCGCTACCATTCTTTAGTGGTGGAGGAAGGCACCTTGGACTCACAGTTTCAAGTCACTGGAGAGCTAGAAACTGGCATGATTATGGCTATCAAGCATAAAGGCAGCCTCGTCGAAGGTGTTCAGTTTCATCCAGAATCGGTGTTAACAAAGTATGGCAAAGAAATGCTCGCGAACTTTTCAGCAGAAGTTGAGCAAGCCAAAGGTCAGCTTGCAAAGTAGCCTATGCTCTCGTACTATTCTAGGTTTGAAATAACTCAAAAATAGATCCTATCATTGATCGTAATGCAGTTATGTAATCGTAGCAGGGGAGTCGCAATCGATGGAAAAAGTTTGGTTAAAGCAATATCAGGAAGGGATTCCGGAAGGCATTACCGTAGATCCTCAAACCTCCTTAGTGGAGTTGATCGAAAGCTGTTTTGAAAAATATCATTCCCTACCTGCTTTCACTTGTATGGGAAAAACCCTTACTTATAAGGATATGGACGCCTATACGACTCAGCTTGGGGCCTATTTAACAGCACACTTAGGGCTGGAAAAAGGTGATCGGGTTGCAGTGATGATGCCCAATATTCTCCAGAACCCCATCTCAATATTGGCTATTCTCAGAGCAGGCCTTACGGTCGTTAATGTTAACCCTCTTTACACAGCAAGAGAACTGGAGTACCAGCTGAAGGACTCCGGCGCTAAAGCAATCATTATCGTAGAAAATTTTGCTCATGTTCTTGAAAACGTGATCGCAAATACTCCTGTAAAACATGTTGTGGTGACCAGTTTAGGAGAGATGCTCGGCTTTCCAAAGTCTATGATTGTGAATTTCGTCATACGTAAAGTTAAAAAAATGGTTCCCCCTTTCCATCTGAAAGACCACCATACATTTAGTCAGGCTCTTGAAATTGGAGATTCCAAGTCATTCAAGAAGCACCAGGTAGGATTGGAAGATCTAGCCTTCCTCCAGTACACCGGAGGAACCACTGGAGTTTCTAAGGGAGCAATGCTAACCCACGGCAACCTTTGCTCTAACGTAGAGCAAGCCTTTCAATGGCTAGCGAAATATGTGGATATTGGTAAGGAAATCATCATCACAGCACTTCCTCTCTACCATATCTTTGCGCTTACAGCGAACTGTATGACGTTTATGAAAATTGGTGGCCACAATATTCTTATCCCGAACCCTCGTGATATTCCTGGTTTTATCAAAGAGCTAGCTAAGTACCCCTTTACGGCTTTTACCGGGGTGAACACTCTTTTCAATGTTCTTTTGAATGACCCGAATTTTATGGAATTAGATTTCAAGTCCCTTAAGATGACCTTAGGGGGTGGTATGGCAGTGCAGAAGCCCGTGGCTGACCAATGGCAAAAAGTGACCAATGTTCCTTTGATTCAGGCCTATGGCTTGACTGAAACTTCTCCAGCAGCATGCATTAACCCCATGGACCTACCAGAATTTAATGGGTCGATTGGCCTTCCAATCTCAGATACTGAAGTCTCTATCCGCGATGACGATAATAAAGAGCTAGGCTTTGGGGAAGCGGGAGAAATCTGTATCAAAGGCCCTCAAGTCATGAAGGGTTACTGGCAAAAGCCAGAAGAGACGAAAAAAGTATTTACTGAAGATGGTTGGCTCAAAACAGGAGATATCGCCACTATAGACAACAAGGGCTATGTGTACATTGTCGATCGCAAAAAAGACATGATTTTAGTCTCTGGGTTTAATGTTTATCCAAATGAAATTGAGGATATTCTCGTGAGTCATGAGGGTGTCTTAGAGGCTGCCGCTGTAGGGGTGCCTGATGCAAAGTCTGGGGAAGTGGTCAAAGTCTTCGCTGTTAAGAAAGACCAAAGCCTCACTGCTGAGGATCTTTTAGCCTTTTGCAAGCAAAACTTAACTGGCTATAAAATACCTAAGTACGTTGAATTCAGAGAGGAGTTGCCTAAGACGAATGTTGGGAAGATTCTTCGTAGGGCTTTGCGGGACTAGGAAAACAGGATCAAGAGAATAAGCATGCCAGCAATTGCGCTGAGCGTGCGTTTTTCACTTTTTAGTGACTTATTGAATGATTCAGGCCACTCTAGCTCACTTAATTTAGGAAGTGACTTGGGGAACCAAGCTGGTACGGATGCTCTATAAGCCCCATACTCAGTGCCAAATTTTTTCTCCAAAAGTCCTTCTTCATACTGAACAATGAAGTGGTACTGTAGATAGAACAAAGCAATGGTTAGCAGGCAAAACCAAAGAACTCCACTATAGATTGCTAAGCCTAATACAATGAAGAAATTACCTAAGTAAAGGGGGTTTCTCACCCACTTGAAAGGTCCTGAAGTGATCAGCTGATCCCCTAAACTCTCTTTGCGTGTTCGAGAGATCGATCCAATGAAGGCAACGCTGTAGATGCGAAATAGCTCACCAAAAGTTAGGACAAGTGTGCCTAAGGTGGCTGTGAGTACACTTGGCTTAGCAATAAAAAGAACGATCAGTATTAACGGAATAGGGGTGTAATCTCGATATTTAAAAAAGGTTTCTCCGAGACCGGAGCTTTGTACATTAGTTTCTGTCATTTGTTATTCCTTAGAACTAAACTATGAATTATCGAAGGGCCTACTGCGGCATATTGGCTTGGTTCCCAACTCCTAGGTGCGCTCCTGGAAGAAGAGGCTCAACCTTACCCAAAAAAGCTTCCGTGTTTTCAGTGAGGTCCCATTGATTTGCAGTCAAACCAAGTAATGGTGGTGCAAGTGGGACAAGGGTACTCCCTACTGTTTTAGCGAAGGATTTGATAAAAAAATCTTCAAATATTTCTTTATTTTTTTTCGCCGTAGAAAACAAGGTAACCAGTCCGTCAGTAGTACGCCAATAAGCATCAATGTATGAAATCGCAGGGAGTGCTTTAGCAAGGAGGCTTTCTTTGAGCTCATCACTTACGATTTTTCGCGCATTTTTTCCAAGAGGTTTATCTCGTTCAGAGTTTATCTGGTCTAGCTTTTGCCTCAGCATGATCTGGAAAAACTCGGAAGGAATCTTCTTACGTTCAATTCGAAGCCTAAGGAGGTATCCTTCGTCCACTTCACAGTCACTCAAATCCCAGTAGTCGCCATACCGCTCCTCTTCCGCTTGAAGTCTCGACGGCATCACCCATCCTGCACGCATTTCCTTGGGCGAGCTGTCTTCTGTCCCTAATAAGCCGGATTGATACTTTCTAAATCTATTATTGAGCTTTTCAAGTGACATTTTATTTTCACCTACCAAGCGGTATCGGCAGAGTGAAATGGAACCCTTCATCAGACCCAAGGCTAAACCCTTCTTTTGGTATTTCCTCAAAATACTTAGGATATTACGGAACGGTATGAATATACACAAGAAATTGACTTAAATCCCAATTTCTTGGATGTGGAATCTAAAGTAATAGATTTAGCGTCCGACAACAAGTATGAGTTATAAATTAAACCATTTATTTAAGGCGGACCATGAAGGGCTATACGCCAACGGATTATACAACCTATCGGGAGATCATGGACGAGCTTCTAAGACCGATAAGTGGTGAAGGTTTAGACTTCGACACGCTCAAGAGGTTGTACGAAAGCAAGCTGGTTTATCTAGAAAACTTGAGAGTTAAATGCTTTTTTGAAATGAACCGTAAAAATCTCGATGGCTATTTCTCAATCGCAGATTATCAACTCATTCTCGATGCGATCCATAGAACTCATAGCCACCTAAGAGACCTCATTTTTCTTGCTTTAACCTACTCCTTAGAAGCGCGAAGTCGTTAGTTATTTTGAATAATAGCGCCATAATTGCTATGATTTAATAATAGACCCAAGGTTCTCAAGTTCTAGGGATGTCACGTAATATGCTACAGCGAGTTTTAGTAGCGGATGATTCAGAGCCAGTTCAAAAGGCAATTCAGATTGCCTTGGAGCCGTATAATGTAGAGATTTTTGAGGCAAGCTCCTTTGTCGAGGCCTTGAATATCTGCAAAAAAAAGTCTCCTAATCTGATTATTGCAGACGCTAGCCTCACAGGGACTGACGCTCCAAAAGAATTCAAAATTATGTCAAACACAGCAGGTGAGGTGCCCGTCTTACTGCTCGAAGGGTCCTTTGAACCCATTGACAAAGAAGGCTTCGAGGCGATAGGTCTTAGTTGTTTTCTTAAAAAGCCTTTTAATATTAGCGAAATAGAAGAGGCGATCAAAGAGCAGATGCAGATTTCCTTGCCGGTAAAAGGGCTTGAAGAAGCCCCTCCTCAGAAAAGGGGGGATGTTCCACCACCACCTCCCATGGTTGGCCGATCAAAGAGCCCCTCCTGGGAAAACCAGCTGGTCGAGAGTGACCTGCACCTCGACTTAAGTATGAGTGGAGCAAGTGAGGATCTTGAAGACGAGCCTGCCACGACAAGCGGCACGGATGATGCCCTCCCTGAGTTGGAGGAGTCGTCAGAATCAAAGCTGGACCTGTCAGTGACTGAGGAAGAGCTTCAAGAAGCATTGTTGAGAACTGAACCAGACTTGGTAAGTGAGCCAGAGCTGAAAGCCAACCCAGATGTTGATGTTATGGCTCTCCCCGAAGAAGAGCCTTCTCAAGAGTCGGATCAAGAGAAACAGGAAGACCACTCCTTGAATTTAGATACAAATCCCGTTTTGATTGAATCACTCATTCCTGTGCTCCAGCAAGAGATTCTCCCACTTTTAAAACAAGAGGTGGAAGAGCAGGTTAAAAAAGCGATTATTGAGTATTGCGAGCTCCATTTCAAGCGCTTGGCTAGGGATGTCATCAAGGAAGAGTTGCGCTCGCTGGCCTCAGACTAAGCCACCGCAGTTTGAGTCCTGCTTCCCATTGAAATAAACCTGGTAAGGTACGGTCCAAGGCCTCATTTCTGGCAAGATCACTAAAAAACAAAGCTCCAGTAAATACCAGATAATGGTTGCATTCTCATGCTTAAACCCATAACTCTGTAGGAAGCTGCCATAAAGCTTATTGCAGACAGATGACTATCATTAGGAAAGCAGAAAAATGCCTGAAATTCATAACCTTCAGCTTGAACCCATCGTTGATAGAGCCCTCCAAGAGGACTGGGGTAATGGTGACTGGACAACGGATTTATGTATCCCAAAAGGTCTTGATGCTAGTGCCAAAATTGTCGCTAAACAAAATTGCGTTGTGGCTGGCAGCGATATTGCTCGAATGGTCTTTAGGCGAGTCAATGAGCAATTAGATGTGCAAGTTTCTAAAATCGATGGAGAACGAGCTAAACCACAGGACGTCCTGCTCGAGGTTCATGGTGAGGCCAGGTCCATCTTAAAAGCTGAGCGGGTCGCCCTTAATTTTTTTGGGAGAATGTGCGGCATTGCCACTGCAACTAGGGGCTTTGTTGATAAGTTAGAAGCCTACCCGACTCAATTGTTAGACACTAGGAAGACTACGCCGGGGCTGAGGATTATAGAGAAGGCTGCGACATCCATCGGAGGGGCGAGAAATCATCGTTTGTGCTTAACAGATGGAGTTCTGATTAAGGAAAATCACATTCGTGCAGCTGGTAGCATAAGCCTTGCAGTCAACCGCCTATTGGAGAGTCTTCCTCCTACCCTTAAGATCGAGGTTGAGACGACCAACTTTGCAGAGGTTCATGAGGCCTTAGAAGCGGGCGCTGATCTGATTATGCTGGATAACATGTCTGTTTCAGAGATGACTTTAGCAGTGAGAACTGCAAGAGGCAGAGTTTTGCTCGAAGCTTCGGGTAATGTGACGCTTGATAATGTTGAGGAAATCGCAAAAACTGGGGTTGATTTCATCTCCACCAGTAGTATTTTACATTCAGCTCCTTGGGCTGACCTAAGCCTTCTATTTGACCCCAAAAAATAAAGTTTGGAAATGAATGGATATCCCTCTTTCGTTCTTTGAAAGCCTAGAATCCACGTCCTCTTATGCTCAAAAGCTTTTGTCGGAGGGGAAAAAAGCCCCTTTTGCCATCCAGTCAAGGAAGCAAACAAAGGGGCTAGGGCAACGGGGTAAGTCTTGGACAAGCCCCAAGGGAAACCTCTATATCTCCATTGTCCTTCCCAACGCCCACAAAGAGCTAAAGGAACGTAGCCTAATTCCTCTAAAGGCAGCTTGCCTTGTGTCAAAGTGGTTAGTCAAAGAACTTGACCTTCACCCTAGGATTAAATGGCCAAACGATCTCTATTTTGCTGGGAAAAAACTTGGAGGGATTCTTTGTCAATCTTCAGTAAAGTCATTTACTTGGGGTGACTTAGTGATTGGGATCGGCCTCAATGTGAATGAGGCACCTGACATCTCGGATGTTGGCTACCAAAGTATTTCTCTAGCTCAGATCGCAAATAAATTTATTGATGTCAAAAAATTGGCCGAATCTTTGACAAGCTATTGGAGTAAAGAATGGTTTGAGACAACTGAGCATCAAGTTCGCGAGCATTACAGGAACTTTTCATCGATGCCCTTTAACCTGTGGCAAGATGGGGAGGGTCGCAATGCGAAGGTTTATTGGGAGTCTGGGATTAGTCCTGATGGTAGCCTACTGTTAATGGAGCGAGCCATAAATGCTCAGCAAGCCCAAAGGCGGCTTAAACTAAGTTCTGCAAACCATGGTATGTCCAATGTTTTTCTAGGAAAATCGACCCAACCCTTCTTAGTGGCCTGTAAATGGCAAGGTTTTTTTTTTCTAGCAATGTATGCTCACCGCTATAAGCTCAGGCCAGACTCTTTGTACCGCCTTGGGTGGGATCAGGTTTCATCGGACCTTAAGTCTGCTTTAAGAGCCTTGAGAGAAAGTATTGACCAATTCTCCATGGGCCTAGTAGGGAATATTTTGCCGGTTTTGAGTGATGGTATTTCGCTACAAGATGATAAAGAAGTTGTCGATACATTTAGCTCTTTTGGATTTGAGTTATGCGAAGCTCCTTTAACTCCTAGATTAAGCAATCTTGCTGGACTGGACCTACCTAATTCTCGAGTCAGACTAGCGGTGAATGAGTCACGTCTGGAACTGAACAGGCTTTCTAATGGGCCTGAGGGTGGGGAGATTATGGTCGACGGTCCTAGCAGAGAAGGGGTTGACGATCATGATGAGCTTGTCCATTGCCTTCTGCACGGTCTTATGCTACTAGCTCTTGGTTAAGGACTAGAGAGCATGCTGAAACCTTCTTAGCCTATAATTATCAAATACTTAATCTTAGTAGCCTTGGGCTATCTGATGGTTTCAACAGGTTTTATCCACATCTGCATAAAGCGCTAAAAACAGGCTACAATTTTAAATGGCAATATTTTTCTTGACACAAGCTATGACGGCGCAGTTTATTGACGGAAACACTCCTATAAAAGCTGATTTTTAGGAAAGGTTCAAAGAGAAAGCTTATCTGCTTCGTTGCAGAAAGTTCATATAGAGAAAGAATAAATTATGAAGGTTCTCATTCGTTTTTCAGGTGAAGTTGCGATTAAGTCCACTCAGGTGAGAAAACAGTTTTTAAGTCGATTGGTAAAAAACATAAAAGACGGGTTTAAAAGGTCTGACTTAGATCTAAAAATGAGTCAGGAGTGGAGCAGACTATTGTTGAATTTGAAGACCCCAAAGGTTAGGATGTTCTTGATGGCGTCTATGGTATCAATCCTACTCAGTTGTTGAGTATGAATGTAAGGCGGATATCGATGAGATTGTTGAAGAGGGGTTGAAATTTTATGGTGAGAAGGTCGTTGGAAAAAGTTTTTGTGTCAAGGCAAGGCGAAATGGTTCTCATCAATTTACCTCAATGGATGTTCAAAAAGCCCTAGGCGCAGCACTGAATAAAAAGGGTCTCAAAGTTAAACTACACGACCCTGAATTCTGTGTGTATGTGGAGGTCAAAGACGAGCGTTGCTTATTCTTTAGCGAGGTTAAGAAGGGTGCCCAGGGGCTTCCACTAGGAACAGCAGGTAGTGCAGTTTGCTTGTTATCTGGTGGTTTTGACTCTCCTGTGGCTGCTTGGATGATGCAAAAGCGCGGCGTTACCTGTGAGTTTCTGCTATGCAATATGGCTGGGGAAGCCTATGAGCGTTCTGTTTTAAAAACAGCAAAATTGATAGCAGAAAAATGGAATTATGGTTACTATCCGAAATTTCATGTGGTTGATTTTACCCAAGTCGTAAAGCAGATAAAAGAACGGGTAACCAGTCGTTTCACCCAAGTGATTCTAAAGCGTATGTTTTACCGAGCAGCTGAAATGCTGGCAGAAGTATCAGGAGCAGAGGCTATTATCACTGGCGAAGCAATTGGGCAGGTGTCTTTACAAACATTAACCAATCTAAAAACAATTGAAGAGGTTGTGGAAATTCCGGTGATGATGCCTGTGGTTGGTTTTGATAAAGATGACATCATCGAATTGAGTAGACGGGTAGGCACCCATGATATTTCAGCATCGATTCAAGAGTTTTGTCAGCTAGTGCCAGTTAAACCAGCGACTGCTTGTAAGGCTGGGATTGCACACGCAGAAGAGGAAAAGCTAGACCTTTCGGTTCTAGTTTCTGCATTCAACGAGCGAAAGCTGATTGATCTTATGTCCCTAAGCCAAAATGATATGAGCACTCCTTATATATTTAAATCGGAAGTTCCAAGTGACGCTGTGGTCATAGATTGCCGCACAAGGTCGGAGTTTGACCAATGGCACTATAAAGATGCAATTCATAATGAATACTATGATCTTTTAAATAGTTATAAATCACTCGCAAAAAACAAGGTGTATTTGCTTTATTGTGCGGTGGGCATGCAGAGTGCGTTGCTTGCAGAAAAAATGCAAGCAGATGGATATCTGGCGTACTCTTTTCAAGGAGGCGTCAGGTCTCTTGAAAAAATTTAGCTTAAATCTATGAAATTTTTCTAAATATTCCAAAAATACTACCATTTTCCAAATTTTTGTGTCACATTATGCCAATATAACCAGTTCCTTAAATTTGGAAGCTCTGCGAGCTCGCCTTCACCATTGAGCTTAGTGCCCGCATTTTAGCTAATTCGAAAGGGTGTGTAATGAGTAGTGTGCAAAGCATTAGCATAACAAAAGAAGACAACTATGAGTTTCATCAGGAAAACCCTCTAGTTTGCGTTGTTGATGAGGATTCAAATGTGGAATTGGGCTGGAGAAAATCACTGGGAAGAAAAGCTAGCTTAGTCTTTTTTGATAACCCATACTCTCTTCTTGATTCTGCCTATGAAGCGCTCCTTAGCAATGCATCTTGCTTTATTCTGGGGCGTATATTTGGCAAGCTTGACCTTGATATCGTCAAGACGAATATCCCGAACCAGGTTAGAAGGAAAGTGTCGGCACCCATTTTTTTAAATTGGCAAGGGTATATTGCTAAGAATGATTTAGACCGCTTTTTTGATGGCAAGATTTTTCAGCGCTACGGGGTTAAATGGTCTACCTTGAGGCAAAGGATGCAACGGGTGGGAAAGGTCCAGCTGGTCGACGATTCCCATGTGAGGGTGGTTAAAAAAAGCAATCAACGCTTTTTTTTAAGTAAGGAGCAGCGTTGTTTAGAGCTTCTAAAAATGATGGCTTGTAATGCTCAAGGAGCTCATCGGGATAAGATCGAGTCGTACATTGCTCACGACCAAAATACAGGGATTCAGCTCCTTGAGGCTATTTATAATCGCCTTATCACCTTGAGGGATATTCCACAAACTTGCCCATCAAGATATATCAACAGCTCACCAGTCATAGCGGCAAGGATTTTGGAGGAAGCTTTAATGAGCAGCTCCCAAGTTAAGTAGGCTCTCAAAATATCGCTCAGCCAGTCTGCACCTTCCTGCTTTGTCGCTTAGTTTATTTCTAATATAGTAGGTATGGTTGGTAGCCTTGAAGATTAATTGGGCAAGGAGAGCAGTGTGTCTGAGTTTTTTCAGTGGAATATGGATCAAGAAATCGTTCATTTTTTTGGTCCATTCGGTTTGAGGTGGTATAGCTTACTCTTCCTTGGTGGGATTCTGACAGGGTACCATTTTTTTGCCAAGATGCTTATAGCAGAGGGAAAACCTGTTGAGTTAAGAGAGACCCTTCTTTACTACGTTGTGCTGGGCACCGTCATTGGAGCTCGCCTTGGCCACTGTCTTTTCTACGATCCTTCCTATTATTTTAGTGAGCCACTTAGAATCCTAAAGGTTTGGGAGGGTGGTCTTGCCAGTCATGGCGGGTTTACCGGGGTCATCATTGCTGTTTATCTTTTCTCGCGCAAAAACAAAGAGGCCTCATTTTTCTGGTTGGTCGATCGTTTAGCGATTTGGGGAATTTTGGTAGGGGCGTTTATCAGGGTTGGGAACTTTTTTAATTCGGAAATCATTGGTCGGGTCACTGATGTTCCATGGGCTGTGGTTTTCTTGAAGGTTGATCAATTACCTCGGCACCCTAGCCAGCTATACGAAGCTTTCGGGTATGGAAGTATTTGCTTGAGTTTATACCTCCTATATCGGTATTGGGATCGTAAGCCTCTTGAAGGAAGGCTTCTAGGCTTAGCATTTTGTATCGCTTATGCATTTCGGTTTTTAGTGGAAAACCTCAAAGAGAATCAAGTCAGTTACGAAGATAGTATGATGTTTAACATGGGCCAACTTTTGAGCGTTCCATTCATTCTTTTGGGGATCTTTCTTGTCATCGGTTGGCAAACAAAGGTCAAAGCCTTAAGTTGGGCTTTTACGTCTGGTGCTCAAGCCTCTGATACAACAGACGCGCCTGTTAAAAAAAGAAAGAAGAAGCGCAAATCTAACTAGTGAGCATCCGGAAACTTGAATTCAATAAGAAAATGCAAAATTAATCTTGCCGTCCAAAATTCAAAGAAAAATTGTACTTGAAAAAAAT
>JABSRF010000130.1 GCA_013215275.1 Oligoflexales bacterium
TTATTATGGTTTCGACTATCAATAGATTCAGATACTAGATGAGTTTAGTATGGTGCTACTTTGTGGAAACTTCTGTTTATATCTGTTTTTGTTGATTCGTCTGGCTCCTCAACCACCTCAGGCCTTTGGTTTACATTTTCCTTTGAAACGGATATTTTTTCTGTATCAATACTAACTGACTTAATGCTAGGAAATCCAAAGGGGTACCTCCACTCATTGAACCAAGCTAGGGTCATGCATGAGATGCCTCCAACTCCCCAGCCTTTTCCCCAGCTGTTTTTGATAATAAAGCACATGCCCCCTTCATTTGGGTACTTGCTTTCATCGAGCTTTCTCGCTCCCACAACCAAATAAGCATGACCTGCTGCATGCCCGGTATCTCCCACGCTCCCAGCATCAGCTAAGGTTATCATTCCATCATTTTTTTCCCAATTAGCACTGAGCTTAGTTGCTACGATGGCAGGGATATCTTCGTTGGCAACCATACCGTAAATGTCCTGGGCATATTTGGGGCGTTCTTCCCAGTCGGAGACCCAAGCGTTGAAACCATCCACACGGGCAACCCCTGTTTCACAGCCTGAAGTTTGAGGCGTTTGTAAGTCATTATCGCCGAGCTTGGGATTGTATGGGCAGCTAGACTCAAGTGGAATATTAAAATCTTGAGGAGAGTTAGGAGGGCATGTATGACCGTCATACTCATACCCATTACTTTTGGCAAAGCCAGTCCCAGAATTAGAGCCAGCGCTTGCTTTGTCACCGCCATCGATCCAATGCTCAGGCTTACTCATGAAGTAAAACCTCTGTTCAGACAGGTCTATACCACTTAAACCAAAGGTTTTTATCAGGTAACCCTCAATTTGACCAATGCCAGCAAAGCTTGCGCAGGTTCCTCGACGGCCTTGATCCTTAGCTGGCATTTTATCTAAACTACTAATGGTGAACTCAGATTCAGCTCTTGACCAGTTGACTGTGTCATTCTTAAACGCTTCTGCATCGTCGGATAAACTCAAATTCTCTAAGGTAAAAAAACTGTTGTCATTCAATGAAAAGTCGTCAGGCTTAAAGTTGCTGATAGATGTTTGGATGGAATTCAAGGCCTTAACGGCCACATCGCTAACTTCGGGTGGGTTTCCCTCTAGAAGTGCAGACTCATCAGTTCCCTCGGCTTCATTTAACGCAAGTAACTCCAAGATCGTAGCTGGGTTAAGTGAGGAATCTTTATATGCCTTTGAAAAAAAATCACTCGCATTTTCACCAGGGACTTCTGAATATTCGTCCTCTTCATCGAGGATGACCTTTGCACCCTCCTTGACGATCGACTCTACCTCTTCGCATGCAAAGAGGGCTAAGACAACGATGATGACAAAAGGGTAGTGCATATTGTTTACGGTAGTATAATTGTTTATCCTACCTTCGGCGAGGGGCGAGGGAAGTTGACTGACTCGGTGTTATATTTATTTATATCAGCGTGTTAAGGTCTTATTCTCCACAGGGTGGGTTTGATTTTTTTCTGATGGCAACCTCTATTTCTTTTCTCTTGGATTCATCTTCTTCGTAGAATGCTGCATAGGCTCTATCTTTGTTTTTGCTGTAGAGAAACCATTCTCCTTGCCTCTCATGATTCCCTAACTTTTCCACGACATTTTGTGATTCACCAATGTCAAGCAAACGCCAATAGTTTCCCTTCCAAACCATCACAGCATAGATACCAGGTTTGGTTTTGAGACTGTTGTGATCTGCATAAGGTCCATCAAAATCAAATTCATTAATTGCAATTGCCAATTTTTACAACCTCGTTTACTGGTTAAAAATCACTCTCCGCTATTATAACTCTCTCATAAAAGATTCATCCGCACTCTCTTCCATAAGCCCTAAAGTAGGGTATCAGTAAGTTGTTAATATTTAATTTTTTTGTGAGTATATTTAGGATGAGGAAAGGCCACTCTTGTCCTGGGCAACTAGGGATTTTCTACCGGGTTCTGGTTTTTGTGTTTTCGTATCGATTCATGATCCTCTCAGGTTTCAACGCTCTGTTGAAAATTAGCGCATCGTCCAAGACTCCTTCATAAGTCTCTCTTGCATTAAAAATAACCGAATTAATCTGAGTTTCATCCACGCAGTTCGTGGTGATCAAGCTCTCTGTTTTTTGGCCGTCGTAGTAGAAAACAAGCTTATTACCATCATAAGTTAGAGCAAGGTGATGCCAGGCATCATCGATGGTATCTGTGCCTGAGTCGACCTATTCGGAAAAATTCTGATCGATAAGATCTTCCTTGCAGCCAAGTCCTCCAGCATATTTTAGGCTTTCATGATCCCATTTTATAAACGCTTCAAAATTTCCTGTTATCGACAGCAACCTTGGGTGGTCGGAGCCTGGACTGACAGTTTTAGCCCAAATTATTTGAGTAAATCCTCTATAAAACTCATAGTCCAAATCATCGATAATCGACGGAGAGCCTGTCGTAAAGGAGGTTGCATTGTTGTCTTTCCCAGTCCGGTCAGGTGCATCTAAACTTAATCTGTACCGGATTGGAAAATTATACTCAGATGCTTGCTCTTCAGTAGGATCTTCTGTCTCAAGGTCATCATCTGACTGATCTTCTTCGGTATCGGTCAGATCATTTTGTTCTGGGTCTTTTTGTTCTTCAGAATCTTGGTCCTCGAGCGTTGCTTGTTCTTCGAGTGTTTCCCCTGGCTGATCTTCCATAAAAATCTCGTAATTTCTATCTGAATCCTGGTCTTTTTCCACAGGCTTAAGGCGCCAGTCTTCATCAGATTCAATGGTGATTTTAATCTGCCAGTCATCACCTGCACTTAGGTGCTCTAGGTTGATTTGCTCCTGCGGTAATAAGGTTTCACCTTGGTAAATTTCCCAGCTTATGGAGCTAATATCTGTTTTCAACGTATTGTCGTCCTTGTTTACAACCTTACAGAACAATTCGTTTTCACTCGCCCTGTGGCATCGAATTAGAAAAGCACCTGTGGTCATAATCGGAGTTGCAACAGTATCATCCTCTGGTTCAGGAACGAGCGGGTCAGATTCCTCTAGCTTGTCGTCCTGGCTTCCATCAGCGGTACCGTCTAAACCGGATTTGTCTTGTTTGACATCTTCACTAAAGTTTACTTTTGTGTGATCTGAGTCGCTGTTGCCGTTTGTGAGCGATCCTAGAGATTTGGAATCAGAAAAATTGCTCTCGCTACAAGCATTCAGAAAGATCATGCTCAAACTTGCGACTACTGTGTTTTTAGCTAGTCCAAATAATTTCAAATTATGTACTCTTGATTAAATCCTCTACCTGCCCCGCTGACCACTATCGAGTAAATGGTGCTTGGATTTTAATAGGTAATTTATAGTAGAAAATTTAAAGTAATAATGGGAGATTATGATTGCCTGAAAAAAATTTAAAGTATTGTGAAGTGTGGGAATGCAATTAGCTGCATGACTATATATAATATTGCGGATTGGAGGGCAAGGAATTGTGAGCGATTTATGTTGACAAAGAATTAACATGAGTACATATTTTATCTTTTAACTAATTCAAATATTTTAAAACTGAATTTATTACAGTTTTTGAGTTTAGGTATCGATGAACGCTCAAATTCTTTTGTATGCAAGCGCAAATAGTCCTTTAGTTAGTTTGACCCCTCACTTCGAAGCTCTGGGTTTTGCTGTCAAAAACTCCAACTGCTCAAAGGAGCTGATTAAGCTGATTGCCGAGGAGTCAGGTTTCTCTTTTATTGCCTTCGATGAAAGTTTTAGGCGATCGGAAAGCTTGGCCTTGTTGGAAATGGTGAAAAGACGCTGCCCGCAGGTCCCAACTCTTTATATCGAAGGCAGAAAAAACCAAGTATGGAATTGCATCCAGTCTTTACCAGATGTGCTTCTGGGACCTACCTTTGATTGCGATCAAATAAAAGTTCATGCTGATTACCTCCTAAGAAATTATTGAGCGACTTCCAAGTGAAGCCTATCTAGAAAGATAAACCGCCTCCAGCAACGCTAAGATAGTTTTCTTCTTTTCATTTCAGCTCGTATCAGCTTTAACTCCCTGCTAACCTGACCACCAACTGAGGTATTTTCCGCAGCTCTCCTAAATAGATAGGGAATCGCTTCTTTGACTGGGCCAAAGGGAAGGTATTTTGATACAGGAAACCCATGTGCTGCAAGGTTGAAGCTCAAGTGGTCACTCATGCCATATAGTTGAGAAAAAACAATGGGTCTGCCCTTGCCCATCTCAGTATTTTGCGCAATTTTTGTGAGCAAATCAGTGGATTTTTCATTGTGAGTTCCAGCAAAAATAGCAAAATATTTCGGATATTCTTCATAGAGGTAGAGGGCGGCGTTGAAGTCTTTATCAGTAGCCTCTTTGTTCACGTGGATCGGAGAAGGGTAATCATGCTTTTCTGCTCTCATACGTTCTTTTTCCATGTAGGCTCCCCGCACTAACTTCGCTCCGATCACATAGTTTTGTGCCTTTGCCTGCTCTAGTAATGCCTTCAAGTAAGGAAGTCGGTCAGTTCGGTAAAGTTGGATCGTATGAAAAACCAAGGCATCGTCTCGGTTATATTTTTGCATCAAATCTTCAACAACTTGATCAATGGCTGCTTGGATCCATGATTCTTCGGCATCTATGAGGATTTTGACCTTGGATTCTTTAGCATGCTTTACGATGCTATTGACCCTTTCAGACACCCGTTGCCACTCAAGCTGTTCTTGCTCACTTAGAATTCCTTTTTCCGATACCTTTTCAAGTAGGGCAAATCGAGCAATTCCTGTCATTTTAAACACAGCGAAAGGCAAAATATTGTCCTTAGCATGGCTTATGGTTTCTTTGATTGCTTGACATGTTTTGTCAAAATCTTTCTCATCATCTTTTGCTTCAACAGCGTAATCAAGGACAGCCCCTACCTGGTGCTTAGCTAGTAAGTTCATGACTTTTAGGCATTCTTCAATAGACTCACCACCACAAAACTGCTTAAATAAGGTCATTTTGATAAGCCCTCTAACAGGAATGCGTAATTTTAATGCGAGGCTGACAAGCCATGTTCCCAGGCCTGTGAGGGCAGGGCTAGACATGGTTGAAAAAAGAATGTAAGCCCGCTTTAATTCGAGGTTGCTTAAATGCTTAAATGCGATTTCGGTATTATTCCACTCAATAGATTTTTTTTGCTCAAAGTTTTGACTCATCATAAAGATCCATCTCCGAAAGTTAACGCATTCTAGAATTCCAGGGAACGTATAATTTATGCTCTAGCCCGAGCAGCTCAAGAATCCGTCCCACCATAAAGTCTACCAGGTCATTGATTGTTTTAGGTTTTTGGTAAAAAGCTGGCATCATGGGCACAATATGGACGCCCATCTGTGATAAATTTAGTAAATTTTGCAGATGAATGGTGTTAAAAGGTGTTTCTCTAGGGCAAATGATCAATGGTATTTTCTGTTTGAGAGCCACATCTGCAGAACGCTCTAATAGGTTTGAAGACATACCACTGCTGATTCTTGCTAGGCTGCCCATTGAGCATGGGACGATGACCACATGGCTTGGGGCTGACGACCCACTTGCAATTGGTGAGAATAAATCATTATGATCAAATATACGCAGTGTTTGGCGGTATTCTGGTGCTACCTCACCGGCCAAGGTTTTCTTGAGGTTGAAGGTGCACTCTGATCCATTTAGCTCATAGTCACAAACCTGCCTACCGGCATCAGTGGCAATACAATAGACTCTTGCTACCCTTGCCAGAAGCTCCTCTATGAGACGGTTTGCGTAGATCGCGCCTGAAGCACCAGTGATTCCTACGACAATTCTCTTTTCTTCTCTTGTGATTGACATTATTACTTCTCTTATTGGCAGAGGCGTTTGCCCTAACCCACCTTCAGTCAGCCTCCTAGTTCGCCGAGTGCTAGCACACTCTCTGAAGGGAGGTCAGAAGCCCATTTCTGTGGAGTTACGGTAGATTCACCTGTTTTTTGGTAACCTTTGCTAAACGCGTCAGTGATTTTCTTGGCCACTAGCCTGTGGATTAATTAATACGGAGCATCGTGGAATGCAAGAAAAATCCCTTAAATATGTGGCTTTAGGTCTAAAACTGGTCCACCTTTGCTAAACTTTGTTGTTCACGGGGACGTCAAAACATGTTTATTGAAGGGATAATAGCTGGAGCGGCTCTTTCTGCAGGGGCTACGGTGGTCGCCTCATTAATTTGGATACACTCATAGCGAGGAGTCAGAGTTGGAAGCACTTACGATAGACACGCTAAAAAAAACCTACAGCAATGGCTTTGAAGCCTTGAAGGGTGTTAGTTTTGCAATAGAGCAGGGAGATTTCTTTGCGCTTCTTGGCCCCAACGGTGCTGGGAAATCTACGACCATTGGTATTGTTGCGAGCCTAGTGAATAAAACATCTGGCAGCATTAAGGTTTTCGGATATGATTTGGATACCCAAAAAAATCTTGTGAAGCAGTGTATTGGCCTTGTGCCTCAAGAGTTTAATTTCAATGTTTTTGAGAAGGTAGAAAACATCATTCTTCAGCAGGCAGGTTACTATGGGATTGAGTACTCACTTGCTAAAGAGCGTGCAGAAAAATATCTGAAGAAGCTTGAGCTTTGGGATAAGCGTATGGAAGCTGGAAGAAACCTTTCAGGGGGCATGAAAAGAAGGCTTATGATAGCTAGAGCAATGGTCCACGAGCCAAAGCTACTGGTATTAGATGAACCTACTGCAGGGGTCGATGTTGAAATTAGGCACTCTATGTGGGAATTTATCAAAGAAATTAATGAAAAAGGGACTACAATTATCCTTACCACTCATTACTTGGAAGAGGTTGAGGCTCTTTGCAAAAATGTGGCAATCATTGACCAAGGTAAAATCTTGACCAATACCTCACTCAAGAACCTTTTGCGAATGCTAGATAGGCAGACCTTTGTCATGGATCTACAATCTAAGGTTGCTCACATCCCCAAAATGGATCAGGCTGAGCTTACCCTTGTGGATCCGACGACCGTAGAGCTGACTGTGCCTAAGGATATGGTGCTCAATGATATCTTTTCGCAGCTTTCAGATCAGAATATAAAAGTATTGAGTATGCGGAGTAAAAGCAACCGACTAGAAACTCTGTTTTTGGACCTCGTTCATCAAGGGAAGTCATCATGAATTTTAAAAATAAGCTTACTGCCCTGGACACCATCGTAAAAAAGGAAGTCCGTAGGTTTTTAAGAATCTGGTTACAAACGATCGTCCCCCCAGTGATTACTATGAGTTTATACTTTATTATTTTCGGTAACCTGATTGGGAGGCAAATAGGGGCCATTTCCGGCTTTTCTTATATGCAGTTTATTGTACCTGGGCTGATTATGATGTCAGTGATTACCAATTCCTATATGAATGTTTGTTCTTCTTTTTTTAGCACCAAATTTCAAAAAAGTGTTGAAGAACTTCTCGTGTCTCCGACTCCCAATGCAATTATAATACTCGGATACTGTGTTGGCGGGATCGTGAGAGGATTGCTTGTGGGTTTTGTGGTCGTGTTGGTTTCGTTATTCTTTACAAAGCTGCATATCCACAATCTATTCTACCTCGTAAGCTTCGCTGTTCTGACGGCAACGGTTTTCTCCCTTGGAGGCCTGACTAACGCGATTTTTGCCAAAAAGTTTGATGATATCAGTATCATTCCCACGTTTGTTATCACCCCATTAACCTATTTAGGAGGGGTATTTTACTCTATTGATCAATTACCTGCTGTGTGGCAGATCGTTTCCAAACTCAACCCTATTCTTTACATGATAAATGGTTTTCGCTTTGGATTCTTAGGGATCACTGATGTCAATCTGATGATGTCGATCTTAATCCTTATATTTTTTATTGTTAGTTTATTTGTAATAAACCTTTCGTTGTTGCGAAGAGGTAGCGGTTTGCGTACTTAGAATTTTAAGAAGGTGACGAATGAACAGCAAGCAGTGGAAACAATCTTGGGACCTTTTTGATGAAAATCCCCTTATCCGTATTGGTCAGCATCCAGTTGCTCATGCTGATGAGGTTTATGTCTATTTTTATAGAAGGCAGGTCCTGCTTACGGAAGGTAACGATATTTTTCATAAGAAGAGTTTTGACAAAGGATTCACGAAAGAAAAGGTGTTCTGTGGTGAGGTTCTGGGCCAGAACTGCTATGGTATTGAGCTTAAGGAAAAAGAGCTCGTTCCTCATAGCTATTGGATAGACCTCAAAGACTCTCGCTCAATCATTTCCTTAAACGCTTTTGCTTTGGTTTCAAGGGCAATGCAACTCATTGAGTGGCTAAGACAGCACAAGTTTTGTGGATCCTGTGGAGAACAAACCTCAAGGGAGCCAGCTGGTTATTTGGAGTGTAAGCCCTGCTCTCTGGTGCATTATCCGCGCATATCACCCAGTATGATCGTACTCATAAGTCGGGGTTCAGAAGTCCTGCTAGCGAGGTCTCCTCGTTTTCCTCCAGGCGTCTATAGCCCTCTTGCTGGTTTTTTGGAGCCGGGAGAATCAGTGGAGCAGTGTGTTCATCGTGAAGTCTTCGAGGAAGTTGGGGTGAAAATAAAAAACCTTAAGTACCAAGGGAGCCAATCCTGGCCTTTCCCCCACTCTTTGATGCTTGGGTTTTTTGCAGATTACGAGTCAGGAGATATTGTTTGTGAACCAGGTGAGATTGAGGATGCAAGGTGGTGGAAGGCCGATGATCTGCCTGCGATTCCCCCAAAGGGCAGTATCTCTGCTTGGTTGATTCAAACTCGAGTGGCTCAGATCACATCCGCTTATTGACAAGCCTAGCTGATCAATAGACCATGAAACAAAATAGTTAAAGCATAGGGGGTTTTATGGAGCGTGGGCACTTACGCGATGCGATCAATCAGCATATTTTGGCAAAATTTCCTGGTTTGGTTGATAAAATCTGGAAAGATGATGAGGAAATGGACTTAGAGTTTATTAAGAGTTGTGGTCATTTGTCCGGCGGGCAGCAATTGCTTTGCAAGGTTTCTTATTCTTTGTGGCACAAAGAAGGACTTATCAATCTAAATGAGGTGGTGCAGCAGTTAGATGGGGATGGTCTTTCTAATCTATGTGCAGCGATCAAGTATTTGCAAGAATCGCGGTAAGCTCGCCTGAAATACAATCACTATCCAGTGGCCAAGCATTGCAAATGAAAAAATCTTTGGGTGAGGGGGCGAGATTTTTTCACAAGCTTATTTCGAAAATAGTCAGAAATGAAAAGATTATTGGCCTGCACATACCTATTCAGAACCTTAAAAAATTCGCTCGTTTTTCGTTTTGTCCAGCTATTATGCAGAAGGTAAGGCATATTTTTGATCAATGAATGATTCAGATCTTGCGTCGTAAAGGGTGAATGGTAGGTTTGAATCTCATTAAGTAGCTTGCTTAATTTCTTTGCTTTGTAGGTTTGCCTTAACTGTATGTCTAAGTCGTTCAAGGCCGGGCTAGAATCTGGAAAATCGTGTTTCTTTTCAAAATAGGTCCAAGCTTGGTTAATCTGGGAGTTGTTAGGCATTAGGTAACTCCAAATAAATGTCCTACCCATTGATGGTTAATTTTAGTACAGTTCTGGCCTGTGATTGCGCACTCT
>JABSRF010000131.1 GCA_013215275.1 Oligoflexales bacterium
TTTGAAACCTCAAATAGCCAAATATATCAACTACCTAAATTGCTTACTAGTTAGTCAATAGTATGGGACCAGTGCCAGGTAAAAACCACAAACCATTTGCTATGTTGCCAATCAGCGATTTTAGCATATAATTTGTTTTTTTGTTGAGCTTTATTGGCTTACTGAGTACGGAGTTATTCATGGATTAGGAACCTGCTAAATATGAAGCTAGTTGAATTTATGATAAAAAAATCACTCAAAACCACCTGTGTTCCTTTCTAATCCGAAATAATGGGCTGACTTTCTAAATACATACAGGCCTGTGACAAATCAGCCTTATAAGCTATAACGGTTGAAATTCAACCAGGAAAGTAATAGTATCGTAGGCCAAGAATCCCTGGACAAATCCTTTTTAAGGGCACTTTGCCTTAAAAATTTTAGGTAGTCTGAGTTGAATATTTCCTTTGCAATGTCTGAGTTTAGCGCAGAGATAGATATGTCAATCAATGGGCCGTTTAACCATGTGCTAAATGGTAGCTCAAAACCCTCCTTTTTTCTTTGGTAGCATTCTCTAGGAATTATATCTTTAACAGCATCTATCAAAATAGATTTTAGTCTGCCGTTTCTGATTTTGCTTTCAGCTGGTAGAGATAAGGCAAATTCAACAAGTTCGCTGTCTAATAGAATCGGTCGAACTTCAAGAGAGTGGGCCATGCTCATTACATCAGTGTCTCTTAGTAAAGTGTTTTTAAGATATCCACTACACTCATAAATGCTTAGTGTAGAAATTGGGTCCCAGTCTTGAATCCTATCGTCCAGTAGATCCTTAGGGCTGATGTCATCAATATACGATTGTAATGATGAGTTTAGTCTGATTTTTAATGACCTAACACTAAGAAGGCTCCTCAAAAAAGAAATTTGTTCAGCTTTTTTGCGCTGTTTCAAAAAGCTGCTAATCATCAGTCTATTAGGTCTGATTCTGTATAGAATGGAAGCAAATTCATCAATTATTCTTGATGGTCCTTGTGCCGCATCATAAAAATACTTAAAGTGAGGATAACCGGCAAATATTTCATCCCCACCCAGACCAGAAATAGCAACTTTTAGGCGTTTGGAAGTGAAATAACTGATAAGAAAGGTGTTAATGCCATCTCGGCTGGGCTGATCAATTTTCCTAAGAATACTATCAAAATGAGTCTGGATTTCACTCGTTTTTAGTTGAACTTCAGTGTGCTCAGTTCCAAGGTGTTTTGCGGCATACATCGCATTTATATTTTCATTGGGAACTTCATTGCTGTCCGTAAAGCCTAGTGAGAAGGTTTTGAGCTTTGTTGACATATTTCTTTGAATTAATGCTGATACAGCAGTTGAATCGACGCCACCGCTCAAGAATGAACCTACAGAAGTGTCTGCAACTAAATTGTATTTAGCTGCTTTATCGAGTAGTTCTCGGGTTCGGATAACCTGCTCGCAGTATGGTAATGAGTGAGACTCGACTTTCAATTTATTTATTCGTGAAATAGGATCATCATATTTGAAAATCTTGTATTTTCTCCCTTCGTCATAGACGTGCATAGCAGTTCCAGCTTCTAAATAAGAAATCCCATATATGATTGATTTCGGCTGTGATACTGATCCGAATCTGAGGTATTCCGTAAGTGACGAGGGATTTATGCTCCTTTTGAAAAGCCCTGATGCCATCAGTGCACCTATTTCAGATGCAAATGCAAATCCATTTTTTTCAAAACTGTATACTAGGGGTTTGATGCCAAAGGAGTCCCTTGCCAACAACAAACTTGGGCAAGAGTGGTTTACGCCTCGATCCAGGATGGCTATTGCAAACATTCCACGGAAAAGCTTTAAACATGCGTCCCCCCAATTTATAAATGAAGCTAATATAACCTCTGTATCTGAACTTGTTAAAAAAATATGACCAGCGTTCTCCAATTCCTGTCTTATCTCACGATAATTGTATATTTCTCCATTGAATGTGATCGAGTACCTTCCGGAAGAATCGGTCATTGGTTGATTTGCATCTGTTGAAAGGTCGATAATAGACAGCCTTCTATGGCCAAGTAGTACGGCATTTTTCTCGTCATTTACGATACCTTCAGCGTCTGGCCCTCTCGAGATCATCGAGTTTAGCATTCGCTTCATTTCGATTACAGAACCTAAATTAAAAAGACCGGCAATTCCACACATAATACCTACTCGCAAAAATACCATTATTTATCGACTAGTCAGCTTCTCTCTGGACATGCTGCACCTGTAATCGAAACTCGAAGCTGAATATTTCATAGACCAGAAGCAGCTGGATTACATTAGTTCATAGAAACTTTTAACAGTCTTCAATGAATCAGTACTTATTATTTCCTTTATTTCTTGATGTTCAATTGATTTTGGCTCCATAAAAATGAAAGGTATGCCAACCGAATTAGCTGCCTTTAAATCTGAAAGAGAATCACCTATAAATATACAATTTAAACCTCGATCCCTGACTAAAAAATCTGTGAGGATTTCCTTCTTCGGTTTTTTATTGCCATAAATTCTGTAAAAAGTGTCGAATATATTTCTTGTATAGAAAACTTTTTTAAGCTCATTTTCATCACTTGCACTTACCACATACTTCCTGATTTTAGGAAACATATCGATAAATTTACCAAAACCAGGTAAAAAAGATGCTGCTAAATATGATTGATAACAAATATTACTATAGGTCGTTAGTAGTTTACCAAGAATATCCTCGGTTCCGGCTACCCGTTCTCTGATGCGATCAAGAGACAGCACTCTTTCGAAGATTTCAACCCTATTAAACCTACCATAGTTCCGGTGAATACAGGCAACGCATTCATCATCAATGTAGTTAGTATTTTTTATTATTGAGTTAATGAATGCATCAATCTTGAAGTTGTTCGAATCAAATATCACCCCATCGCAATCGAAAAATATAACATCAAAGTTGTTTATATCCATAATGCCCACATAGTCAGTTGTTGAAGACATTGTTAAAATCTTGACGGTCTATCATGTCCAAGACTCCACCTGGAGCGCAATTTGTCAGTTTGATACCTTTTTTCTCGCAATCACCAGCAATTGAATACCAAACTTTTATCCACCTAGATGCAAATTGTAGAGCTCGAGATTGGTCGAATGGGGTTGCATTTGCATAGTCAGGATCGTTACCATGAGCATGAGAGTTCATCCCCAATGTCTGATAGGCATATCCATTCCCTTCGACTCCAGTCAAAATAATACTTTCGAACCCCATATATACAGCAGTGGTTAGAGCTTGCTCAGCTACGAAGTAACTAGGAGATAAGGTAGTTAGATCGATTTTTAATTTTCTGTTCATACTGGGCGATATTAGCTTTGTTTTTAACCAATATATGTTGGCTTTTTTTTTGTAATAGTCAAATTTACTGAGGTGAAACCAGTCGGCGTTTAGGAGGAAAGTTACGCCTGGGTTTTTTTCCATAATTTCATCGAGGTATTCTATGGGCCATGTACCATTCGCAAGCTTTGGATCCGTTATTACGTGGTACGAAGGTAGGATTTTCTCATATGAATCCAGCAAGAATGAACGGTTGACCATGAATGTCACATCGTTTCTTAGCAATTCTAGTTTTTGATTATTTATTGAAGGTGCATTCCCAACTATGCATGCTCTTTTCCCCTTGTGTAAGTTGTGTAACTCACGGTTTTTTTCCAAAAACCTAAACTTTCCTCGAAAACTATCGATTCGAAATTTAATATTGGTTTTAAGATTCAGGTAGTCAATTACCAGGGCATCTGCTTTCTCAAATATATTAAGCTTTCGAGAATCTTTCACCTATCACTCCACTTTCCAAGATTTTTTCGGCAATATAAAAATCCTCAGGCCAATCAATATCCCAAGCGGTGATTTCGTTGATTTCGTATAGGTATGGCTTTAACCCTATCCGATCGCTATGTGTTTTGTAAATTTCAACCGAAGCCAAAAATATTGCACTGTTGATACTGTAGATAGGCTCTAAGGTTTGTGTCCTAGGCCACTTCTCGGGAAATTTATTGTAGTTTATTGGTGCATTGTCTTTCCAGATAAACTGTTTTATGGGGGTGACACTCATTAACGAGTCATATTGATCAGTTGAGGTTTTTGAGAGATAAACGCCAATGGCCTCATCATAAGTATTTTCATCAACAAAAGGAGATGTGGTATGCGTCCAAAGTATGATTCCTTCTGGTACAACGGAAGGTACATATTGTATTAGGTCGTCCGTGGAGGTTTGTGAACTGCATAAATTTTCCTGACGGTCTATAATTTTAATTTTCTTTGAATTAAAACCATTTGCTATGTCTTTAACTGCCTTATCGTTCGTTGAAACTACAATTTGATCAATTTTTCTCGACCTACTTAGCTGTCCTAGTTTCAATCCAAGTAAACCATCCGAGTGTATTGAAAACTGACGAGTATTTTTTTTTGAGACTCTTTCACTTCCAGATCGACAGGGTAAAAAAGCAGTGATCATCTTGACCCTATTTGGTTAAAAGGTTGAATATTGAATTACGATTTATTATGTCGTAAGAAGTCTTAGAGACCATTCTTATATCTAGAATCTCTTGCGCCTGGTACATGATCCGTTGGTTTTCATTGAATAGTTTCGTTCCGCCAATATCAGACTCTTTGTACCCATCAAACCCTGAAAGATAAACTCTTTTAATATTCGCTTTTTTACAGAAAGATAACGCGACTGTTAATGGAGAGTCTAAATAGTCAGGAAACACATCCGAGGTTTTGATTCTAGTGATACCGGCTGTTTTCTTGGGCTCCAATACATCAACAGGAATGTCAATTGGTATGATGTATTTAATGCTGCTGATAACCTCAGGCTCATGATTATCCAGATCGTTGATACTGTCCCCGGCTAAACATAAATAGCTTTCGTTTTTAGAAGTTCCAAAAATTCTTAAACTATTTGTGCTCGCGTAGATAATTGTTAGATTGGGATTTCTTTCTATGTATTCTATTAGTGCATGTTTGCATGAGAATATACTGTTACCACCACCAAGTACCAAAGCTTCTTCTCTTTGAGGTATGTCCGTCTCAGATTTTGGGATTTCGTCAGTCTTTTCAGTTAATATTTTGCCAATCATATTTGTAGAATATCTTTTCGTCTGCAAGAGATCTGATACTTTTTGCTGAGGTGATTTTGAAATCCCAGATAATATATAAGCGAAGTTTGTGCCCCATCCCATCTTGTCTTTTAAATCTTTAAAAGTATCATAAACAGTGGTTAAGCTGCTTAGGTCATAATCGGTCCCCTCAGATTGTGTCTTGTATGCCAAACAAAGTTCCGTAGATAGATTTCCTGAGCCTCTTCCCATGCCTGTTATTGTCGAGTCAACTACTTCACATCCTGAGCGTGTCGCAGCAATTGCATTAGCAAAAGCTAACTCAAGATTATTGTGACCATGAAATCCTAGCTTCTTATCAGGAAGTTTCTTTATCATCAATCGTACTAAATATTCAGTTTGTTCCGGGAATATGCATCCGTAAGAATCGACTAAGAAAAATCCGTTGACTAACTCACTAGCTACAGATAATTGATCGATGATATTTGAATCTTCGAGAAATACATGTGAGTACATAAGGTTGGAGTAAACTTCAAAGCCCAATACCTTTGCGACCTTCGCTGCCTCGAATGCTGGTTCTAGTGCTCTTGGATTTGTGGCAATTCTAACGAAATCCACATACTGCCTAATAGAGACAAGATTCTTCTTTAGCTCAATTAAATTATTCGGACCCCATTCCTTGGCGTTTAACATTACTCCGATTTTCTTTCCTTCAAGAGATGACTTTAAAAATTCGAGTGTTTTCTCGGGTAAGTAGTAGTACTCGCCATAGTATTTGTCTGTATAGTAGCCGCGGTAACCAACTTCTATATAATCTACTGGGACACTACACATTGCTTTACAATAATCACTAACAAGGGCTCTTGGAAAATCCCAATCGGTGTAGTATCCGCCGTCACGCAAAGTGCAGTCTAAAATTTTCATTGCAGCTCATTCCTTTTTGAGTTTTAAAAATATCTTATAGTCGGGTGTAATTATTGTCCATAGAAATCAAAGCGAAATGAATCGTAGTACGCCTTATTCTTGTTGTTTAGCCAATAATAGCCATATATCATGTTCAGGACATGTATCTTTTAAATTTTAACTTAATCTTATTTGGTATGATGCTCTTAACTGCCAAAATACGAATAGGTGCCTAACTTAGCATTTGTTTATTTGAACTCTTATAAGGTGACAAAAAAATGAGATTTGACAGGGAGAGTCCAAAAATCCTGCACTTAGTGGCCGGTTCGCTGCAGGGTGGAGCGGGAAAGGGGGCATATGGCCTGCATCTGGCTCTCTTGAATAAAGGGTTAAGATCAAAGATACTAACTGATGAGCCAAATGTTGGCCAATATAGGGAAGTGGTATCAGTTTCAAATGGCATAAGATCCAAGATTCTTTCAAAAATTCGACCGAGAATTGATCAATCCGTTACGAAACTATATGAAAATAAGAGTCAAATATTTAGCCCTGGTTTTATCGGCTATAATTTCAAGGATCACGATCTGTTTGATGAATCTGACATCTTACACTTACATTGGGTGTGTAATGGGTTTGTTAATTTGAAGCACCTTTCTAATCTAGGTAAACCGGTCATATGGACTGTGCGTGATATGTGGCCATTTACTGGTGGTTGTCATTACTCCATGGATTGCACAAGATATAAGATAGGCTGCGGAAACTGTCCTATGTTGGGCAGCAACAGGGATATTGATCTTTCAAGAATTGCAATGCGTAGGAAAAAAAAATATCTTGATCGGAGTATCTGTTTTGTCGGAATAAGCTCTTGGGTGTCTAATTGTATTAAGGAAAGCTATATATACGGTGGACACAGAGTTACTTCAGTCCCTAATAGTATTAATGTTGGCGAGTATCTTCCAATTGAAAAGAAGCTGGCTAGAGGGCTTTTAAACATAAACGAAGAAAAGTTTGTTGTCCTGGCAGGTGCTCAAAACATGAAAGACCTGTATAAGGGGTTTGACCTTTATCAAAAGGCGTTGCTTTCCGTCAAAGACAAGGGGGAGATTATCCTTCTTTTTTTTGGTGCGATTGAGCACAGTCAAATTGATCAGCTACCCTTTGAAGTGATGAATTTGGGTTATTTAAATGATGCAATTTCCCTGCGTTTGGCTTATTCGGCTGCAGATATTTTTGTCGCTCCTTCACGGTTGGAAGCTTTTGGAAAAACTCTCGTGGAGGCGATGGCGTGCCAAACCCCTGTAGTTTGTTTCGACTCATCAGGTCCTAAGGAAATCGTAGAACATATGGTTACCGGTTATAAAGCTATTCCTTTTGATACAGATGACTTGGCAAATGGAATTAGCTATTTGAAGAAAAATAGCTCACTGAGAAAAAAGATGGGACGTAATGCCGAGAGGAGAGCAGCCGCCAAATTTGATACAAGTGTTTCTGCGAAACAGTATTTAGAATTGTACAATGAACTTTTAAACACATGATTGGATGGTAAATGGGTAGCTTAGCAATACATGAAAAATTATCTGGTAATAGATTAGGTAGTAAAAAACAAGAATTTGAGTCAAGAAAGCTCTCCAATATCATGATTGCTAGAATCCTATTTGGAAAGACCGGATTCTCATGGCTAATCATTGGGGCTATTTCAGCTGTAGCATTATCTGCCGTGGAATACTTGGTTGTGCTCGTCTTGCAATTGATACTTAGAAATCTAGGGCTAGAAATTGAAATCCCTCTGATAGAGGGTACCATCTTCACAAGAAACCATTCTATGCTAGTTACGATGTTTTTGCTGGTGTCTGTGGGGGTGATCAGGTCATTAGGGATCTATTATGTTCAGTTAAGTGGTTTTAGTTTAAGGGAGATTGTGTCTGCTAGATTAAGACGTTTGTGTGTTAACAATATGTTGTTCGGAAAAGGCGATCAGTATAACTTGGCATCTAAAACTAGCTCATATTTTGGCGAGATTATACCAAAAGCAGCCTCATTTATGACACAAGCTGTAAATCTTGTGACAATGGTGGTACAGATAGCATTTTTAACATCAGGGTTGTTAATCATAGCGCCAAGGGAGGCGTTTATTGGGATTACGGGCTTAGGTTTTATTGCCTGTTACGTTTTAGTTTTGAATAAAAAAGTTAGAGCGGAATCAGCTCATCTTCCTCGGCTGCATGAGAATTTGCTAGCTGGAGTGGAAAGGGTTTGTCGCAATAGTTTGTTTCTCGAAATTTCCCGGTTAAAGGAGATTGAGAACGACAGATTAAGATCAGAGGTCAATAATTATGAGAGGTTTGCCATAGGTGCGTCAAGCGTAGCTGCCTTTGGAACAACGATACCAGTTTTTCTTGGCATTCTGATGTTAGGCCTCATTATTGTGCTTAGTCAATCTTATTTTTCAACGCCTGCAGGCGGGTTAATCGCATTTTTATATTTGTTTTTGAGGTTTATTCAGCAGGTTTCAGCTGCTGCTAATTTTTATGGAAATTTGAATACCGTTTATCCCCATCTGAGCGATTCAGTGCAGACTATTATTAAATCAGACCAATCATCCTTAGATAGGATAATGGGTAGAAGTCAGCTTAAGTTTCAAGAATCATTAAACACGGGTAAAGCCGCTAACAGGTTG
Source organism: Oligoflexales bacterium (assembly GCA_013215275.1). Taxonomy (GTDB): domain Bacteria; phylum Bdellovibrionota_B; class Oligoflexia; order Oligoflexales; family Bog-1112; genus JABSRF01. The sequence continues at coordinate 8,672 of JABSRF010000131.1, forward strand.
CCCCCTGCAATTGAGATAGATAGTGCACGTTTTTCCTGGGAGTCTTCTGGAGATCCTGTTCTGGATAATGTATCACTAAAAATTGAACCTGGAAATCTTATAGGAATTAGGGGGGCAAGTGGAAGTGGAAAAAGCACATTGATCAACCTGATACTTGGTGTTTTAGATCCCGGGGATGGAAAGGTTACTATTGATGGTATGAGCCCAGTTGACTATGTTGACAGGAATTCTGACAAGATTGGTTATGTCGGCGCTAGGCCTTTCCTCATAGAGGGTACAATATTTGAAAATCTGACGTATGGGGCAAAAAAAACCTATACAGATGATGAAATAAAAGTAGCCTTAAAGAACTCATCATTAAGTGAACTGATTGATAAACTTCCGGGGGGGCTAGATTATCGTCTCACGGAGGAGGGAGAGGGGCTTTCTGCAGGTCAGCAGCAGAGGATATCGATAGCAAGGGCTTTCTTGAAATCACCGATACTTTTGGTCTTAGACGAAGCATCTTCAAATTTAGATGTTGATACGGAAGCGGACATATCAAGATGTATCAAACTCTTGGAAGGCAAGTGCACAACAATAATAGTTTCCCATAGGGAAGGTTTCTTAATGAATACAAAAGATATTGTTGATATGGCTATTATAAACAAAAAGCACTAAATTTATAAATCCCTGTCAAAGTTCGGTGGGTAGCAGGGGTTTTATACCTCCAGAACAATAAACCAATCCACTATAATATTATTGTCTAAGGTAACTCCAAATAAATATTCTACCCACTATTCATGTGTGATCAGAACGCTATATTTTGGTAGAAACGGAT
>JABSRF010000132.1 GCA_013215275.1 Oligoflexales bacterium
ATAGCATTCAATAACAAGTTTTAGTTTTACTTATACAAAGCTATTTTTGGTCTGGACAGTGGGGTCCACTTCACATCCTCCCTTTAATATAGTGCTCGCCAATGATTTCACCATCTTGTAGGATGACAATGCCTCGTACATGCTTAAAGGCTTCAGCATTCTCGTCGATAATATTGATCAGCTTTTGGGTGACACTTTTTGAAGCAATGTTTAGCTCTTTCGACAGATCAACCACCTGCATAGGGATTGTTGTAGGCTCTACACTAGATGTTGGCTTTATGGAAAATTCTTCCCCGAAATAGGGGCCTGCAGGGCTAGGGTCCAAGTCCGGGTTACCTTTTAAAGAGTATGCCTTGGCTCCATAAGGAGAAACTGTGGGAGCATTGTCCAAATTTGAGTCATTTGCAGCTCCTCCTTTGCTTAAAGATTTAGCAAGTAAAACCCCCGCAGTGGTGCCTCCCGATAGTGCAGCGACACCTCCCAATGCAAATAGGGCGCGTTTTTTCCATTTGCCATTTGTTTTTACTGACTTTTGCTGAGCATCGGGCTGCTCCTGATCAGTTTCAGTGTTCTCTGCCTCAGCTGATCCTTCCTCTAGGTTAATGTCCACTAGGTCCGCAGGCGACTCTATGTCTCCTTGTTCTTCTGTATCTGCTGCGAGCGAAGTCAAGGGGCTACTAAATACAAAGCTTGCCAGTAGAAAACTATGAGTAAATTTTTGTGCAAATTTCAATGTGTTTCACCTCTGCTTTTTACAAAATATTAAAGAACTAGTGCTCAATTCCTCGAACAGCAGTGGAGTATGGCATATGAAAAATTGGGTGTAAATCTTTAAATTGGCTACCATAATTTTCATTTTTCGGTTATATCCTCTAGGTTTTAGGTAAATAGCAATAGGAATTTAAAATGAATAAAACCCTGATATTTTTGTCCATATGTGCATTGTTTATTTGTAACCGTTCGACATTTGCTCAGCCAAGAACACTTGTTCGAGCTGGAAACACCATCTATAAGTTGTTGAGTTCAAGGATTTCTCCAGCATGTGTCGCTTACTCTAGCAATTACTTAGCAGCGAGTAGCAAGACCGCCCTCAAGACCAGCCCCACAGCTAGACCTAACAGACACTTTAGCGTGTTAACTGGAAACGCCATGGATAGAATAAAAGAGACTAAAAAGCCACCTTTAAATCAGTTCACCTTGGTTCATGATGATATGAAACTCAGCGATCATAGCCCGATTGAAAACATTCTGAGTCATGCTCCACTTTATATCGAAGATGTGTATGAGAGCATCATTACCCTGAAGAGTGATCCTCAAGCTATTATTTATTCCATAGGGAGAGAAGATCTTGATGCTTTTGCTGAGAGAGTAGGAAGAGAAGATATTGGTTTGGAGAGTCTTTTCAAGCTTGAGGTATTTTCAAATGACTCATATCAGACAGGATATCTGTGGATTCACAATTTAACTAAGGGTTACTATACCATTGCAGTTGGAAGTGCTGAAAAAAGGTTTCTAATTTCTGCCCAATTGCTGAAGAAGCTCATAAAGTCAATGAACGGACCACTTCCATCAGATGAAGAGTCGGAGTCTCTAGCCTACGTGTTAAATGCTCTATTTGAAAGTGAAATTACGAAGGTAGAATTTACGGAAGGCTTTGAATTGCCATGCACAGATCGATAATTCTATCATCACTCTAGCAAAGAGGCTCTTAATCTTTTTCCAAAGGTTTTATTTGCTCACAAACTCTTGACATTTCTTTTCCCAGCGCCCCGTTTTCAAAAGCTGGTCCTCACAACCTTTAAGAAATGAAAGTTGAGTGCCCGATTTTTCTGCAAGACTAGGTGCTGAGCCTCCTGTTAAGCCGAAAACCAACACTCCTGCTCCAATAATCGCTGCAGAAACTCCAGCGACGACCCCTTTGCCTTTCCAGTCTGAAGTATAGTTTTTAAATTGTGTGAGTTTGCTAGTTTTGGTTGTTTCTGCATCTATTGAAGCTTTAGAAACAGGCCTTGGAATATCAATTTCTCTAATGCCTGGATCTATCCGAGTTGTTATATCTACTTCATTAGCTCGAATAGCATCCACTGGTCTAAGTTCGCTTGCTTTTTTTATCCTCATCTCTGGAATATCAGCAAACATCCTTGTGTGAATATCCTTCAAATAATCTGCCCCATTTGAATTGGCCTTAATAAGTTCCACATCATCAAATGCAAGTTTATAGTTGTTTAGCCTCTTAAGCTTTACATCTAGCTCTTTTAGTTTAGTATTTTTAGGATCGTTTAATGCTTCATCAAGATCAGTTTGAGAAAAGCTGGCATCTTTTGCATCGGGGTATAGCTCCTTAACAATTTCATCTCGGACCTTTGCAATCTGTTCATCTGCTTCAGATTTCGCCTTGGATATGTCATCATCAGTGTAGTTTACAATCTTTACACGCCATAGTGATTCGATTAAATCAGTTGATTTGGCATTGAAATCCGCGTCAAGATCTTTGAATGTTTTTGCTTCTTCTGCTGGAACACGCTTTGACTTTTCCTCACCATTTCTGCGTATTGTTACCCACTCCCCCGTAGGACCTCTGTAAGAATAACCTTCTTTTAGTAGCTTATCTTTCAGTGGGTTTAAAGTTTTTTCAATCTCGATGAGGTCTGCATTCAACGATTGAGCATTGATACGATCGCCTAATTCGTTTTTAAGTGCTTCCAAAAGTCTTCTATCCGAGCTACTTAACTCAATGTCTGTTCGAGCTAGTAGGGATTCCATCTCTTTGAACCTTTGTTGCAAGTCTCCTTGCTGCCTCAACAACTCAACCTGGTTGATGGTATCCGATGCATCTAAAGGTGCAGCCCTTGTTCCCTTGGATGACTGATACTTGTATCCCGCTAAACCTGCTGAAAAAGCACCACCAATCAGGAAAAACGACAGGCCCCATTTTTGACCCGTGCTTAAGCCACTAGGTTGAGTATTTGGCTGAGCGACCACTTCCTCCTGAGGAACTTCGCTCTTTGGTATTGAGGGCTCGATGGAGTTTACGATCTCTTTTTCGTTGTTGTGATAAAAACAGATGCCTTTTTGTGGATCCCACTCGGCTCCTCCAATCCCCTGTTCTTCCCGATTCTCATTGTCTCGCTTACATGCTGCTTTGGCGTCCTCGGGAGTGGTGGTGCTTGAAACGGTTTCTTTTATGTCGTCTTCAGTGGTGCTGCTTGTCGTTGCGTTATCAGTATCCTCAGGTTCAGGCTCGCTTACCGGTGGCAAGACGAAGTCCGAAGGAGGGGTAAAGGGAGGAGGAGTTGTTGAAACATAATCATCGACAAAGTCGTCGTTGACTGCAGGGATGCACCCATCACTTCCATCTGTGAGATTAAAGTTAAGTGTGCTTGCATATTCAGTTGCACTCACTAGCTCAGGAGCTTCATTAACGCATTTTTTAGTGAACAAGCCTTTTTTCATGGAGCGTAAACCAAGGATGGAGTTTGCCAACACCTCGTTTTTCGCTGCCGCAGCCTTGCGATAATTGTCTTCGCTAGTAATCTCATCATAGGCATCCATACAGACCTGCTCTGTTTTACGCTCTAGTTGGGCTAAGGCTAAACCGATGCCAGATTCAAAGGTATTATTGTTTGACAGAGTCTTTTCCGTTGGCGCTCCGCAGAGAAATCGATGACCCTCATAGGTTTTTTGAGTATAGTTTCCTCCAGTTTGTCTGGATGATTCCACACATGCCCAAGCTGTAATCGACAGGGTTCCAGCAGGGATCATCGGATTGTTGTCAAAACGACCAAATGCTGCTCCAGAAAACTTGGTGTTACCGTCTCTTTGGTAACCCTCGTAGAGTATTGAATCAGGGTTGGTATTTTCTTTTACAGAAAATTCCACCTTTTCCTCTTCACCAGGGAAATCAGCGCTCAATGAAATTGCTGTCACCTTGAGCGATCCAGCTGGTACTGGAGGCAGGTCGGGAACATCGGCAACGTTGAAGGCGCAGCTATCATCGGTACCGTCCCCCAATGGTGTGGGATTAGCAAGCGATGTGCTTTTTTTCTTTGTTTTACAAGAAACTGCGATGAGTGCAATAATTAAGGCTGTTAAGATCCTTTGCATTTGTTTCTCCCTTGAGGATACGGAAGCTTCTATAGGCTTCGGCACTGGTATGGTTGCGAATTTTAGTAATCTCTGCCAAAGTTAACGGTTAAAAAGTGCAAAGGTTAAATTCTTGAGCGGATTCAACGTTAAAGATCTGTAATCAAGGTGAAAATATTTAGATTCGCTTTGTTAAGATTGTTCATAATGCCAAAGATAATTTCTTAATTATGAATTTTTGGTGGTCAGTAAAAAAGCTCCTTAGTTCAATAGCTTAAAAGCGGTTGCACACTAGGTGTCCACTATGTATACCAGTCTTTTCCTGAAAGTCTATATATTCCTTAGACTCTGAATCCCGAAGGTCGATAAGTTAGAAAAGAGTATTTTAATACGTTTCGTTCAGGAGACTCCGAGTGAAATTGAAAAGAGAAACCAAGCAGAATTATAAAGTGTACCCAGTCACGCTATTGTTGATGGCTTTAGTTACAACTCTAGTAGGCTGTGGAGATACATCGTTCTCAACTCTTGAGGATTCTCAGAGTTCGGCGAGCGAAAGCTCGAGTGGTGATTTGGAAAAAGAAGATTATGTTGTTGAAATTGAACCGTTGAATCAGTTAGAAGCAGAACCCGATGAAGAAGCCCGTGTTGAAGCTCCTGCTGCCGTTCCTTCTCCTCCAGAACCACTAAATGAAAGCCTTGCCCTCACCTGTGAGAGCATGGACGAAACCCGTCCCTTGGCCGCTAAAGTGGGTCAAGAAATCTCTCTATCTTTGAAGGGTGAGGTTTGTCCTATGCCTCTTGCTCAGGACCCTCGAATTCTATTTATCGTGGATGTTTCAGCTTCAATGGCTGACCGTCAGGAGGGTTTCTTTAGTCCTGTGATACCTGGAGCGGATAATTTTGTAGATGGAACCTGCGGTCGTTACGAAGCGATCAAAGCTATTTTAGCAAAGACTAAATCCGGTGCTGCCACCCAAGCCGGAAAAGCTGGAGTGGTCCTATTTGGATCTGATATCCATGACAACTCCATCGCATTTACCGATTTAGCTGATTTTGAAGCACAGATCACACCAGAGAGCATTTGCATTGCAACCAATACAACCAATTATGAGCAAGCTTTTATAAGAGGAAAAGAGTGGCTTGATGCCGAGGCAGGCATGTTAAAGGTCGCATATTTCATCTCTGATGGGCTACCAACAGAGATGAACAATAACAATTTTGCATCCCAGGATGAGATCAATGCAGCCTCTATTGCTGCTGGTCAAGCACTCACGGAAGTTGATGTGCAAGGAGCTGAAACGAAGCTGTTTCAAGTGTTCTTGGGGCCGCCTAACCCTGACAATCTAGTGGTTATGGAGGGTATTGCCGGAAATAAAGAGGGAACCATTGCAGAGGTAGAGAAGGCATCAGATTTGGCTAAGGTCTTGACTGATTTCAGCATTGTCAATTTAGAAATTGCTGACCTCAGTATTTTGGTCAACGAGAGTGACCCTGTTATGGTCACCAGGCTTGAAGAAATAGAAAAAGGTGCCAATGCAAAATGGGCATGGGATGCTAATAACGTGGTGATCCCTAGCGATGCAGATAGGTTTCAGTTGAAGCTAGAGATGACACACGATAACATCGATCCGGTCACAACGACCATTGATTTTGTAATGTCCCGCTATTAAGGCTGCGGTTTTTGAAAATCCTATACCATGTCTTACAAACATGTTAGGTGGGTCTAAAAGGGAGTTAAAAAGAGGGTAATGTTTCAATTATAATAGGTGTTTATGGAAAATCCTTAACTGCTCCTTCGATTGTTCCGAAAAAGTACTGTATAGATGGGCAAGCTTTTTTGAAGTTAAGCCTCTAGTCAGCTTATGCTTGACTTAAGGAGAAAGTATTTTTGCGTTTTTTAGTTTTCACATTGTTTTTATTTAGTACTAGCTCTTTAGCTAATGACATCAAGATTATGTCTGATGACTCTTACGCTGTGACGATGTACGCTTGTGAAGCTGAGACCAAAAATATTGAATTTTGCTACTGTGCCATCGAAGTTTTTATAGATATCATCCTAGACAACAAAAGTACCTTAAATCGCTTTGGCGATATTGAGACTCCTCCTATGGTTGATCTAAACGATGTGATTAATCAAATTATGAGAAATCAGATTTTCTGTAGAAATCAATATGTTAAAAATAATTTAAATTCCATTGACACTGTCTTGGCTTCTTTCCCATAATTATCAATTAGATTTTGCTCAAAATTGAGCAGTAACTCCAAATATTTAATGCAAGTAATATCCTAGTAATACAAGCATAAACCGGATTGCTTTATTTGCGCTATTTCGCAGCCGACCGTGTAAGTAGGCATAGAAATAACTTACAAAAGTGACAAATCATGTTTAGAAAACATGGCGATTATCTCGCCAGAACACCAATATGTTTATTTTTCCTGCTGGTTTATACTGCCTGTGGTCATAACACCTTTACCAGTGGTAGCTCTCAGAGTTTATCGGGTAAGCAAACTTCTGATGCTACCGAACTTGAAGCTGAGTTAAATGAAAACTCCGGTTCGGAAGATTCTAAGGTGTCTGAACGAGTAGACTCTACAGCAGCACCAATCATTGAATTTGAGGAAACAGAGGAAGAGGAGATCGTCGCAACAAGACCAGTGGTGATTTCTGGGGCGCATCTAGCATGTGTTCCTGCTGATACACCTGATAGCCTATCTTGCCAATTTGTAAAGGATGGGTTAGTGATTGACCTTTCTTCTTATGGGGTGGCTTTCGAGTTCAAGGACGCACAAGGTAAGTTAATCTATTTAGAAACACAATTGCTGGACAAGAAAACATATAGGGTTCAATTTCCAAGTGGCGTGGAAGCGGATGTCAGTAAGCTAAGTGCGCAGGTGAATATTGACAGCGAAAGCTACTCAATTGACCCAGTACAAACAGAAGAAAAAAATCCCGATCAGGGAGGTGAAGAAGAAAAAAATGAGCCGGTGGTTGATACAGATGAAACACCTGATTCATTGCCACCTGAGCAACCCGCACCCCCGATTTTTACGGATTTAAATCCGGTATCGTCGTGTGCAGGTGTATCGGGTGACAACGTTATGGAGTTCAGTGGTAATCCCGATGTTCCCCTGAACGAAGACTCGTACCTTGTGATCAATGCAGATAGCACCGATCAAGTAGATATTAACCTTCAAGGGGTCAATCAGATTCGCGGTCTGTGTATCAATGCGGACTCAAATGCTGTGGTAGCTGTGACGGTGAATACTCACATCAACCAAGTAGCGGTATTTGGAAATAGTAATGCTGATGTCACTTTGATTTTTGGGGATCACAGGATTTTCAACCAGGTCATTGGGCATGGAGATAGTAATCATAATCTTATTATTGAAGGGAAACACATTGATTGTAATCGTGTAAACTTCACAGTTAATAGTAATGCTCAATATAGCTGCTCAAACCCTGAGGAATAATTTTTCTGTGTCAATTGGTTTAAGCAAATTTTTTCGACCATCGGCTGATTTTTTCATGAAGCTTTTTCTTCGAAATGGGTTTCGTCACGTAGTCATCCATACCTGCTGCTAAGCACCTCTCTTTATCTCCGGCCATAGCATTTGCAGTCATCGCTATGATGACGGGCTGTTTTTTTAGAGATAGCTCTCTAATCTCACGAGTTGCTTGGTATCCGTGGGTAGGGACTGCATAAGCTCTTGATATCGAACCTACGAGGAACGCTAAGCCAATATACCGGTAACGACCTCAATCTAGGTAGCTTTCAATAAAATATCCCAATTAGGAATCGTCCATTGCGGTCAATTGTTTAAGTGCATTTTTTTGCCTAGGTATGATAGGTGTCATGTGGGAGATTCCCTAATCCACACTTCGTTCGGGGAAATGACATTTAAGAGATTCCCTAACGACAAGGCATAAAAGGAATGGCTCGTGTGCAGAAACAAATTATGGCTTGTTTTGATCCTACAATGCCTTCGATAAAAAATTAGAACTACTTATAAAAACTGGTAGACCTTAACCTAGCCAAGATGGTAGTTTGTGACCTGCTAAGTTTTTTTTGGCAAAATTCCATGAAAATCTAAGGGGAAGATATGCGCATTTATTGGATATTGATGTCATTGACGACCGTGATTTCGACTCAAAATGCTTTTGCGGAAAAAAAAGTTTCTTTAAATGGTGACCATTTCTTCATTGCAGCAAATGCGGATCAATCGGATTATGATTTGTTAAATGCCAATCATGTGGACTTGGAAGATGACTATGTCCATATGAGGTATGATGATGAAATGATAGGACTTTCCAGCATTGAACTAGAGAGCCATTCGAAAACTCCTAGCCTTTGCAATTTTTATATCAACCATAAAAGAAATCTAAAATGTTGCTTTAAAGCCCATACAGAACGAAGAACAAGGCATTCTGGAGGCAGTACCTATAGCTATACGGTAACGGTTTGTGACGAGTATGATACCATTCTCAGTGATTATCAATCCAAACTACAGCTTCAAATTAAAGGGCAAGGTGCCAAAAAAACCAGAAATATTCAGCTGAGTTTTGAGCAGAGAGAGGCTGGCGGTTATTTGTATCATCAGTTTTCAGACCTTAAATCCTCTCACAAGGGAAAAAAAGAGAAGGGCCTGACGACTTTTAATTACAAAGGCTGGTCGAAACCATTCAACAAGGTAAAAAACAAGTTAGGTTTATGGAAGCCAGAAAAACTTCTTTCTGTGGAATATAAGCAGGATGTTGAGGTGCTGGTTGAAAAAGAAAAGAACAGTTTTCTGATTGAACAACGCAAGGTTGAACCTATCGTTAAGGAAATCTCTCTAGTCCTCCTCAACGGAAAGATATCTAACAGTGACTCGGACCATAAATACCTAGATATTGAGTATTTTGTCCCCAAAAAACATTGTTTCCAGAGCGTCGATGTGATCGTTGATCGCAATGTAAGATCAAAATGTATCGCCTATGGTGTTTTACCCCAAAAAGAAAAGTTGCAACTTGAAATGAAAGGTGGCTCACAGACCCAGATTCAAGATCGGGTGATTAAGATTTACGCAGTTCAAAAATACCTGAGTGAGGAGCCAAAGCTAGTTCTTGGAGGGGACGTAGATTACAAAGGGGTTTCTCTCTTAAAGCAGAAAGATGCTTACATCTTGCAACTGTGAGGCTATTGAGCCCGAATGAAAACCACTAGATTGCTTCTTGCATCTGTGTCTACACGATAGTTAGACCCTATTGATACTAGCTGATCTTTAGTAAGGTAACTCCAAATAAATGTCCTACCCATTGATGGTTAATTTTAGTACAGTTCTGGCCTGTGATTGCGCACTC
>JABSRF010000133.1 GCA_013215275.1 Oligoflexales bacterium
GCATCCGTTTCTACCAAAATATAGCGTTCTGATCACACATGAATAGTGGGTAGAATATTTATTTGGAGTTACCTAATATTCCAGGAAGCGAGCCAAAAGAGCGCATCAAGCCCGGTGAGATGGAGCTTGGCCTAGGTATCCATGGAGAGCCTGGGGCGTCGACAATGAAGCTACAAAATGCGAGGCAATTAGTAGACTTACTGGTCGAGCAATTAGAGTCGCATATTCCTAAAAGCGGAGATCTTCTGGCCTTTGTAAATGGCCTTGGCGCTGTTCCTCCTATGGAGCTTAGCCTCCTTACAAGGGATCTGATGCAGAGTAAAATAGCTGGGAGGATTACCATGCTCCTTGGCCCTAGCGAGATGATGACTAGTTTAGATATGAATGGAATCAGCCTTAGTCTGCTTCCCCTATCTCCAAAGCTGAAGGAGCTTTTATCTTTCAAGGTCGACAATGCTTTCTGGAGCTTAAGCGAAAACCCTAAGCTTGAGCTTTTACCTTGTCCTCAGCACGAAGGGCTCAATTTTGTTAGCTCAACAAACCCTAAAGCTGAGGGGGTTATCCGCAGTGTTTGTGAGGCTCTGATTGCCAAAAAAGAAGAGCTGAACGACCTTGACTTTAAAGTTGGTGACGGTGATGCGGGGACCACCTTTAGCCTAGGTGCAAAGCGGGTTTTAGATAGAATCGGATCGCTACCTTTAAATGATCCAAAAAGCCTAAGTCTGGCACTAGGACAAATCCTTGCTTCTGCAGGTGGCTCCTCTGGGGTTTTACTCTCGATTTTTTTCACAGCAGTTGGAAAGTCACTTGCGGACAAGGGCTCTTGGGATCGAGCTTCTTTAGAAGCTGGTATTGATTCCATGAGTCATTATGGAGGAGCTAAGTTAGGGGATCGAACCATGCTTGATGCCATGATACCGGCTGTTCAGAAAATGGACCAAGGCATCAGTGCGGCTTTAGAAGTTGCACGTTTAGGTTATGAGCAAACTAAGTCGATCGACTCTACCGAGTCTGGGCGTTCGAGCTATCTGTCAGCAGAAAAACTAAAAGGCTTTCCAGACCCTGGAGCTGCAGCAGTGGTCGTTGCTTTGGAGGCTATAAGCAAAGCATTAAACTAGCATTGCTATTTGATAACTTTACCGATGAAAAAGATTGCCCAGATCCAAGTGGCAAAGCCCAAGGCAATGACTGGAAATAGGTAGCCGGAGGTGCTTGCTAGCAAGCTACTTCCTATCAACTCCATAGTCATAAGCTGTAGCCATGATGAGCCAGACTTTCCTAAGCGGGATGAAATCACATCGATGGCTGCTTTGCCATTTATTTTTTCCTCGTAAGAAAGAGGTATGTAGGCCATCTCTTTCGTGAGGTCGAACATGCTATACTTGAGGATTTTTGCAATGATATTATGCCCTGCTCCTAGCATCACAGCAATCCAGACGAAGTTTATACTCGATTCAGGGCCTTGAGTCATATAACGCCCAGCAAAATAAAAAACAAAGAAGAGTAAGCCAAACAAGCTGATGCATAGAGGAGAGATCAAGGCGCTTTTTGTCCAGCCCCAAGCTCTGATAATATTCCCGCTAAAGAACACGCACATAATGAGGGAGAAAAAGCCGATGAGGCTGATGATCGTGCCCATCAGTGATTGAAACTCAGAAGAGCTGTGGAAAAGATTACGAGCAGTGTCCTTCCAAAAAACCTCGACCATATTCATGGTGAAACCGTAGCCCACCACAATGAGGCAGATGGCAAGTAGGTACTGGGAGGTGACAATCTTTTTAATGCTCGCACTAAACGAAATCTTAACTTTTGTATTTGGTTTGTACTGAGACAAGTCATAGCGTTTGTTGATGTTCCAGATCGCAACCAAGATAAATGCGCAAAGGCCTACCACGAGCAACATAAGGTATTTAACCGAGTGTTCATAATCACTGCTAGCGGTGGTGATAAAGCCGATGCTAAGACCACTGATCAAGGTGGCCACATGACCACCTGCAGAAAATAAGTTGTAAAAACGTGAGGCCTCTTCAACGTTATTGATGGTGTTTGCAGTCCCCCAAAATAGGGTCACGATGACCAAAGCGCCCCATAGCTCTGCAATGATAAAAAACACCGTATGGAACCAATACTTAAATACCGCCAGCCAGTGAACTCGGTGTTCGCCAATGATTGAACGGATAAAGGAAAGTTTGCTCTCTCCGAGTGCAAGGTTTTCGCGGTTGGGGTATAAGTAAAAACTGTAAAGTACAAAAAACGATACAAAAAATAGCAGAAAAAAATAGAAGACTTTCTCGAAGGAAAAACGAGAGGTCAGGCGCGTGTATAATGCAGAGACTGCGACCGCTGCGACAATCATCACCGTACCTTTAAGGATCGGGATCAGCTCAGTGCCCAAACCTGGGGACGTGATGATGATGGTGTCTTTGCAAACGAAGAGTATCGAGTAGACAAATGTGACACAGAATTTCATGGCGATTAACAACAAAACCTTAGGGAGTTCTTCTTGCGTGATGGGCCAGATTTTTTCCCTAATTTGCCGAAAGTCAACCATTTGTTGTCCATTTTTTGTGGGCTAAAAAAACTCGGGATTGTATAGCACAGATCCTAGGCAAAGTGGAAGTCTTGCTATAAAAACATATGAGAGAATCTGGTAAGAATCTGAGATGATTGCTATTTTTTGTTCTTCTGAACCGATAGAAGGACATCAACGTACCAGCCTTTTTCATCGTACCATTCGGCTTCAATGCGAAAACCAGTTTGTTGGCTGATTTCCTCAATTTCCTCAATCAGGAATTTATAAGAAAATTCTACCTGGATCGGCTCAAATGGCAAAAAAGAAAAGGTTTTATTAAGGTTGGCAATATGAACATCCTGAGACTTAAGGCTGATGAGGTAGCTGACCATTGCGCCTCGTTCGGCGTCGTAAGTCCCATAGTGGCGGAAATTATCAGTATTGAAATTGGCTCCCAAACGGTCATTAACATGAGTCAGTAGGTTCAAATTGAAATCGCGAGTGATGCCTTGGCTGTCATTGTATGCCGGCAATAGCAAAGAAATATCTTTCTTTAAGTCGAAGCCAATGAGGACCTCATCTTCGTGATTGAGTGACTTCCAGAGCTTGCGCAGAAAAGTTTTAGCGTCTTTGAGCAGCATGTTGCCGATATTAGAGCCTAAGAATAAGATAAGGTTCTTTTGGCTGTTATGCTTGCTAATCCACCTGACCCCTTCTTCATAGTCAGATTGAATTCCCTGGATTTTGAGTTGTTCAAATTCCTTGCCGAAGGCACTAATCAGCTGCTTGAGGGCATCATTTGAAATATCAAGTGGGTAATAAGTTATGGGGATGTTTTTTTCAAAAAAAGATTTCAATATAACCTTAGTCTTTGAACCATCTCCGGCACCTAGCTCAACAATATTGACGGGACCACTGCCTAACTTACTGACGATGTCAGCAGCATGGGTCTCTAGAACCTGCATTTCACAATTTGTTAAGTAATATTCAGGTAAATTCATGATCTGCTGAAATAGCCTGGAGCCTGCATCATCATAAAAATATTTAGATGGAATGTGTTTAGGCTGAGCAGATAGACCTAAGAGCAGATCAGTGGCAAATTTATGCTTAGATAATTCATCATAAGATTGTTTTAAGTTTTCTGCTTGCAGGTCAATGATTTCAGAATTCAAAACGTCTCCTTTTAGTTCGATTACTAGTCGTCTTTCGCAAGTCGAATGCCTGTAAATTGCCACCTTGAGTGGGGACTAAAAAAATTGCGATAAGTTTTGCGTATATGAGACTCCGGGGTCACACATGATCCTCCTCGCAGTGTATACTGGTTGCACATGAATTTACCGTTATACTCGCCCAGTGATCCGAGCAGGCTTTTGAAATTTGGGTAAGGGGCATAAGAGCTTTGGGTCCACTCCCATACATCACCAAAGATTTGGGCAAAGCTACCGGAAGCTGTGGGTTGGGCAGGTGCAGGCTGAGGGTGCAAGTTATGAGTCTCAAGGAAGTTTCCTGTTATTGAAAGTTCTTTGCTTGCCACTTCCCATTCAAACTCAGTTGGCAATCGACAATTTTTCCAGTTAGCAAAAGCATCTGCTTCAAAGTAACTTAAGTGACATACTGGGGCGTTAAGATCAAGTAAACAAAGACCTGAAAGGGTAAATTCATACCAGTCCTCGCCTATTTTCTGCCAGTATAAAGGGTGCTCTATGTTGTTTTGCTTTATAAAGGACCAGCCTTCAGACAGCCAAAGTTCAACCCGCTGATACCCACCTGCATCGATAAATTCTGCAAAATCTCCATTGGTGCTTAAATGGGATGATAAGGAAACTGGGTTAATGTAGACCTTATGGGGTGCGCTTTCATTGTCATAAGCAAAGCCTGACTTAGCATCATGTCCAACTTGGTGAACACCCTCTTCTACTTCAATCCATACAGGTTTAGGGGATTGCGAATTTTTCTTATCTTTAGATGCGCTCTGGTACTCTGGTTTTTCATACTGGCAGAAAAAATTATATTTTGTGTCCGTTAACAGCAGCTCCTGGTGTTGCTGCTCGTGATGGAGCCCTATTTCTGTGATGGCACCAATTTTTTGAGCATTGGGATGATTGCCAACTTGAAGTAGCTCTTTCATGTGATCATCCACATAGGTGCGGTATCTTAAGACTGCATCCAAGCTTGGTCTTGCAATGAGGCCTCGTTTTGGTCTTGGGTACAAGCTTCCTGCAGTCTCATAGTAAGAGTTAAAGAGGAAATGGAATGACTCTGAAAACACTTTATAATCCTTCTTGTAGGGAAGAAGAATAAACTGCTCAAAGAACCAAGTGGTGTGAGCAAGGTGCCATTTTGGTGGGCTTGCATCCTCCATACACTGGAGGTTGTAGTCTTCGTGTTGTAGAGGCTCGCATAGTTGTAAGCTAACCTGCCTCACGGTGTGATACTTGTCTTGAGCTTGTTTTGGAATCAAAGCCTTACCTCGAATTTTTAGCAAAACATAAAACGAGGCTATCATAACCGGTTTCGGCAGAATTGTCTTTTGAGAATAAGCCGCCCTACTTTAATGCTTAATCAGCATGCGGCCTTCTTGCTGCAAGGGTTTGACGGATATTCATTTCAAAGCCTTCTTGACTGGGTTCATAAAAACGTATCCCTTTTAAAGCATCAGGCAGGTAAGTTTGTTTTCTTGCACCCTCTAGATCATCGTGGGCATAGCAATACGACTTGCCATAACCCCATTCTTTCATCAGTTTTGTTGGCGCATTGCGAAGGTGCATAGGGATCTCAATCCCTCGATTCTCTTTTACTGCAGCGAGTGCTGCATCCATGGCTAAATAAGAACGATTAGATTTAGGAGATGAGGCTAGAAGGCAACAGATCTGCCCTAGGATAATACGAGCTTCGGGCATCCCTACCATGTGAACTGCTTGGGCTGCAGACACTGCAAAATTCAGAGCATGAGGATTGGCATTTCCACAGTCTTCTGAAGCACTGATGATGAGGCGCCTTGCAAGAAAGTTTGGGTCTTCTCCAGCATCCAGCATTTTTGCAAGGTAGTAGATGGCTGCATCAGGGTGGCTTGCACGGATAGATTTGATCATCGCAGAAATCGTGTCATAGTGCTGTTCGCCATCTTTATCGTAATTTAAAGGTAGGCAGTGTTCAAAACCCTTTAAATGCTCGAGCTCGATGGTCAAACCTTCTTGATTGGGGCTACCTGCTAAGATAGCCTCTAGCAGGTTTAGGCCTCTACGTGCGTCTCCATCACAAGCGCTGGCAATAGAGGCTAAGACCTGTTCAGAAAGCTTTTGTCTGTAGCGTGATGCAACCCCTTCGTGCTCACAAGCCTGTCGTAAAATTTCAGTGAGTGCGTCTTTGTTTATTTTTTCAAATTTAAAAACCAAGCTTCTCGAGTTTATAGCGGCATTGACCTCAAATGAAGGGTTCTCGGTTGTGGCACCGATAAATTTTATAAGCCCCTCTTCTAATGCTGGTAGTAAAACATCTTGCTGGCTTTTACTCAGGCGGTGGATTTCATCCAAGAACAGGAGGTGTGACTTCTCCCCCCTTGCAAGTGCTTGCTTTGATGATTCAATTGCTGCCCTAAGGTCCTTTACTCCAGCATGAACTGCAGATAGGCATTTAAGCGGCCTTTTAGCGGTGCTCCCGATTAGGCGCGCAATGCTGGTTTTTCCACTTCCTGGAGGGCCCCAAAAAATGAGTGAATAAAAAGAATCTTGCTCGACCAAAGAGCGGAGGGGAGTCCCTTTTGCCCATATTTTATCTTGCCCCTTCACCTGGTCGAATTGCTTTGGCCTTGTTCTTTCAGGTAAGGGCATATCATTACTGGTGTTTGCTGAGCTTGCTTGATCTTCAAATAACATTGATTCCTCAGAATGGTGCACTGACCAATGGTCAGTAGGAAACAACTGCTGACAGCTGTAATTTATTTATATCATTGGGAAGTCTAGGGGCTTTTTCATGAACTGCAGGGTGCTTGGGTAAATATTTGCCTAGGTGAACCCGAATGATTGAGTAAATAACATATCACAACTCAAAAAGCAGGTCCCATGGTCTTGAAAATTCAGAAAACCCGTTACTTGAGGCTTTTGAGAGGGCACTCGAACGCTCCCCTTTCGATGAGCATGATCCTTAAACCCTTTGGCTTTAATTCACTGGCTAAGGAGTGCGATCATCTGTTGGTCGGGCACTTTCTTGACTTTTTAGAAGAGGTTCATGGGAACTTGGCTCATTTTGATCCTATGGATATCGCAGGTGCAGCTTGGGAGCTTGGTTACGATGGGGCCGAGTCGTTTTTGGACGATGGTCCTGGCATGATTTACGATGACCTTAAGTATGCTCACGCGAGATAAATAGGCACCCACGATCGATTGAACCTTTCTATTGAAGACCAATATTTTCTCACCAAAATTGACCAATGGATCCTAAGATTAGCGGATAACATTATTTTTTGTCGTCCCAAAGATTGAGTTGAGCATGGGAATATGATAAGGATTTTCAATATCAAATGAATGATTCTCCTTCGGGTCATAAATCAGCATAAGGGTGTTTGTAAGCTATGGTATTTGTGAAATATTTCTTCTCTCTCTACTGTGTATTTTTATTCATAGCAGATGCTTCGGCTCAAACAGACAACGGTCAGGCTGCTGCCATATCAAGTGAACTGAGGATTTTACTTAAAGAAGTTGCTTACATAGGAACCGATTATCCAGAAGCAGTTAAAGCGGGGAAAATTCATAAGCAAGAAGAGTATCAGGAAATGATCGACTTTTCTGCCTCCGCTCAAAAGCAGTTCAATAATATTAGGTCAGATATTTCCTTTGAGGACCAACAAACCATTGAGAAAGGTCTCAGCAGATTAAAGAGCCTCATTGATGATAAGGCTCACCACAATGACATCTTAGATATTACCCAAACCTTAACCCGTCAAATCACCCTTGCATTTGAAGTGCCTGTGTCTCCTGAGCGAAGCCCCCAGCTTTCGTTAGGGCGTCACATATACCAAAGCCAGTGTGCTAGCTGTCACGGTGTTAGCGGCCACGGTGTTAGCGGCCACGGAGATGGGCTGGCAGGACAAGCCCTTGATCCAGCACCTAGAGATTTTCATGAAGAAGGGGTCATGGAGATCAGCTCACCTTTTAAATTTTATAACATCATGCTTACTGGCATCGAGGGCACTGGGATGGCCTCTTATGCCGAAATTTTGACAGAAGAAGAACTTTGGAGCACTGCTTTTTATCTTGCAGGCTTGCGTTATGAAACGGACTTTTCTGGATCATCCATTGGAAGCTCTAAGGATGCCTTGAAAGGTTGGCAAAAATTTTCCTTGGAAGAGCAAGAGTCTCTTAAAAAATCCGGCCTTAACAAAAGCCTGCTAGCAAGCACTGATGACAAGGGCTTGCTCAATTGGATCAAAGACAATGCTGCGATTGAACAAAGCCTGAGCGACTCGGATTGGTTAGCATTCTTGCGCTTTTCTGCACCCTACCTATCAGATTTTCCATTGGGCTCTGAAGGTGAGCAAGATGGAGATGTGGTATCGGATGGTATTGGCTTTGCCCTGGCTAGTATTGCTAAGGCAC
The DNA here is from genome assembly GCA_013215275.1 of Oligoflexales bacterium. Classification (GTDB taxonomy): domain Bacteria; phylum Bdellovibrionota_B; class Oligoflexia; order Oligoflexales; family Bog-1112; genus JABSRF01. The sequence continues at coordinate 8,107 of JABSRF010000133.1, forward strand.
GAGCTCTATTTGCTGAAGGTGATGCTCAAGGTGCTGAGCAAGAGTTGTTAAAGGCATACTTATTCGGCTTTGAAAAAACTGAGGTAAGCCTGCGTCTAATCGATAAATCAGTCGTTACCGATGTTGAACAAGGCTTTATGGCAGCTCGGGCATACGCAGAAAAAGGAAAGACACCCCAATTTCAACAGGCTTTAACCTCCCTTGAAGGGCTTTTAAAAGGTGGACTAGAGGCTTATTTTGAGTCAAAAAGCCCGGCAAATCAAAGTATGTGGGGGGATTTCGTTGCATCGTTTATTATCATCGTCAGAGAAGGGTTTGAGGCTTTTCTAGTGATTGCTGCATTGCTGGCCCTATTAAGTGGTATGGGAGAAGCCAGGGCAAAGCGGTGGGTGCATGCAGGCTGGCTAAGTGCTATTGTACTTGGTTTTATGAGTTACTACGCTTTCAATATGCTTATTCAGCTTTCTGGAGCTGCTAAAGAGACCATCGAGGCAGTCTGCACTGGAATTGTTGTGATTATGTTGTTTTACACTGGTTTTTGGCTTCTAAGCCAGGCAGAGCATCAAAAGTGGAATCGGTTTGTCAAAGAACGAACCCGTTCAGCACTGAGTTCCGGAAGGCTATTCGGATTGTTCTCGATTTCATTTATTGCAGTCTATCGTGAAGCTGCAGAGACTGTTCTGTTTTACTCTGCTCTTTATTCCACTTCTGGCAATGGAGTTGCTGTTACGGGTGGCTTTTTGCTCGGGTGCCTTGTTCTTTTGTTTATTTGTGCTGGAATCATAAGATACAACTTAAAGCTTCCTTTGCGTCAATTCTTTATGACAACCAGTTGCTTGATGGTCGCTATTTCGGTGGTTCTAGCAGGAAAAACGGTGCATGAGCTGATCGAGGCTGGCTTTTTTCTCGCAACCCCAATTGTTGGGTTTCCTGTGGTTGACCTTTTAGGGATTTACCCTAGTGCCGAAACTTTGGCAGCACAGTTCTTTTTACTGGCCTCAGGAATTTCTATTGCATATTATATGCTAAGAGGCAGAAATCTTGCTTCAAGAACGTAAGCTTATACTGATATAAGTAAATGTTCGTCACATCATCAAGTTGAAACACCCTCTGTTGTTATAGAGGGTGTTTTTTTTATTCTTTCCTAAGGGTTTTGGCACTGGTCTCGATCTATTGACGCACTCTAACGGTCATTAACTCCACGATACTCATAGGTTTAGCAATTATC
>JABSRF010000134.1 GCA_013215275.1 Oligoflexales bacterium
TCCTTATGTAAATTCAGCATGTTACATTTAGGAGTTTTACTTATCAAATGGTCCTAAAAACGGGGTCCACTATACTTACCGTGAAGATTCACTTACAAAAATATGTATATTTTTATATAAAAAATCACTTTAGTCTATCTTACTGTAAATTTTGAACAAATAAATATTTGTAGTTTTTTTGATTTTTTAACCGTCTGATATCAAATGGTATAAAAATATATTTTTTATATTTTTTAATTGATTGTTTTCCAGGACCGATATGATCATAGATCTAAAATAGACAATGACACTGTATTGTAAATCCCGTAAGGAGCTACCTTTTATGGTTAGGGAGATCAAATCCGAATCTGACAAGATCGTTGAAGAGCCAACAAATTCAAACTCTGAACACTGTCAAAAGGTCAGTGAATCAAATCAGGTTGCCGACGAAACCTCTCCTCGTAGAGCTTTTCTAAGCTCTGGTTTAATTGCTGCCTTAGGTGGATTGGCAACGGCTTGTTCAGGTGCAAACACAATCATTGGCCTCGACAATGCAAGCTCTCAGCCTTCGAGTAGTGCAGAAAATGCTGAAGGCCAAGCGGGATCCACTGAGGTAGGCGAAGGTGGCGTTGAGTTTGAAGAAGCAGGAGCAAGCCCTGCTGGAGCATCCTCAGAAGCTGACGGTGAAGGCTCAGGTTCTGAGTCCGACGGTGGAGAAGGCCAAGGGGACGGTGACGGATCCGAAGGAATGGATGGATCTGATGATGGAGATGATGCTGATGCCGGAGATGCCGGAGATGACGGAGATGACGGAGATGATGTCGTCGATGAATGTCAGACCTTTTTCGATACCTATGGCTTACCACAAGATGAAATTAAGGCGCTAAACGCGGGAAACACTGCAAATGATTTCGATGTTGCAATTTGGGGAACCCACGGTGGAGCAGATGGAAGTAAGCAATCTGCATTGTTAGCTTTGGCTCCGATCGGTGCCATGAGTCTTAGCGTCGATGACCTCGTTTATATTATCGAAGATGATGATGCAAATACGATCGCACCTGTCTTAGCCATGCATAAGGTGAGTGATAGAAATAAGGGACATGATCAGGTGTTTGATAACCTTTTCATTAGCGATGCGAATCAAAATAAACTTCGTATTGTGGTAAAAACCCTTAATAATGGAGCTTATGTTTATAAAGGTGATACAAAGTGGCCAATTGATGGCAGTAAGTTTGTTGGAAATCCTGAAGGGGCTCCAGCGATTACTTCAGCACGAAAATTAGTCGATGCAGCAGACATTCCTTACACGAATCTTATGCCTCATATAGTGCTAGGTGATGCACCTGATACGACAGGGATGATTCAGTTTGGCAACCCAAGTGCTAGGCCACTTAAGATAGCTGAGTCTACCGATTCATCTTGGGCAAGCTTACAGATAAAGCTGAAATTTGAAAGCACAGTAGCAGTCTCTTATACAAAAAATCCTGACAATACCTGGACAGCCAGTGAAGGACCCGCTAGTGGGAGTACCATATCAGGAACTTTTGAGATTGATGTAAGAACCATTTTGAATAAGCCTTTAGCGGCTGCCACTGTGAATGCAGGAAACTCATATGGTTTTGATTTACTAGCTGGAACAGGAAATAACAGTCTTCTTGCAGAGCATAATTTGTTTGTTATTTCCGTTAAGGATAGCGCCAGTGGTTACTGGTACCGATACTATTACTTCTTAGGATAGAACGAGAAACTTAAACCGAATGGTAAGGAATATATTACATGAGCAAGTATAAATCAATCATTTATAACATCGATCGCAGAGATTTGTTAAAACTTACAACAGCGAGTGCATCTTTGATGATGATGCCTAACTTCGATGAAGCTCATGCAGCCGGAATGTGTGACAAGGCTGTGAACGAAGATTTTACAAATGTGGTCACAAGCCCGAACGATAAGGCTGAGCTTTTTTACTGGATTGATGGCCCTATGAGCAATCAGTTTGGGACCGGCACGACAAACCCTATCGTTAGATCGAAGATGGCTGTTTCTCTAGACTATCCAGCTGTTTTTACTCCCGATGAAGTTTCGTATGTTGAGGCTTATGTTTTAACTGATATCAATAACAAAATCATAGCTGCTCAATCCCTTCCGCAAAAGCAGATGTATAGCCCTTTTGGCTCTTATGGAATCTTTGATAACCTAGATATTAACCCAAATGTCGAAGACGTAAAGGTGTTCGTTTTTATCAGGAATAAAAAAGGCACTGAGGATACCACTGAAGTGCGAGTTTTTGAAATCAACAAAAAGTTTATCCGCACAAGTAAGTTAAACTACGATCACCTGTCTTCTACAGCCCAGGCTGGTATTCCTGCAAACTTTATTGCAGATATGCGTCAATCCCGTCATGGCCTGACTACAGAAAACGAATTGGAAAGGGGTATGATCACCACCCAGTATGCGAACTTTGCATCATTGGCTCAGCACACTGTGCGCTCAAAGTTGATTGAAATCAAGGATGAGGGTGCAGGTAACAAAGCCTCTTTCAAGTTTGAGGTTGATATGATGCACAATGATTTGAGCGATGCTCACTATATGCGCTACTTTCTAGTACTCGATCCCGTAGGAAGGGTTCTAGGTGGCTTAAAAAGAATCTTTGGTGAAGGCTCACGAACTAGGAAGACTCAGGTTGTGACCCAAGATGTGGTTAATATGACCAATACAGCTTTTATCTCCTCACTGGCACTAGATATTCGTGATTGCCCTTATGTGCAGGTACTGACGGAGGATAACCACGACGCAATTGCCAGGGTGACTCATCGCTTGCGGTAACGTTAGGTATTTGATGGAAACGTCGCTAAAAAATGAACTTTTAAAAGCCATCGGCTTTTTTATCATTCTTGCTTCATGCTCTTCTCAGCAGCAGGAGCAGGATTGCTATGATGATTATTGCCATCCTAATTCTGGACTTATTGACTCGTTAAATAGTGACCTACCACCTGGTTCAGAGGTTATGGGAGAGTATGAGTACCCCCTTGTTGAGCAATATAACTCAGGAGAAGCAATTGCAGATGATAAGCAAGAAGCTGATTCATCGAGTGATGAGGTCGTTGTTAAGGAACGTGGCATCGTAACTAACGACTTGGGTAAAGAAAACCTTAAGGAGTTTTATATCGAAGTCGAACAAGAGCCTGAGTTGGAATCTGAAAATATTGCACCAACAGCAGTGGAAACAGACCTTAGCGATGAGGAAAGTGAAGAATCTGATTCGAGCGAGACCGTTGGATTAGCAGAAGAAGACGATAACAACACCGATAATGATGAAGGCGAAGAGGTCGTTGTCCCAAAATATCAAGCCTACTTTGAACCTGAGGATGTGTCCATAGCCCTTGTCAAGGCCTGTGGATATTGTCATGAATTTGTCAAGGATTTTGATCAGGTTCAAAATAAATCTGAAAAAATGCTAGAACGAATTAACTTGCCGGTAAGCAGTAGGTTTTTTATGCCAACTGCAAACCATAGCTGGCCCGAAACAGAAGATGGTCAGCTGGTGATTACTTACCTGGAGGGGATATCCAGTGTTGAAGATTGAGAGAAAAACGCTAAGCATCGCATACCTTTCCTTGTTCCTTGGAGCAGGGTTTGTTTTGTCTTGTGATTCTAGTGATCCTATCTATGAAGAACGAAATTCATTTGTTTCAAGGGCCGAAGTACTTAACGACCAGAATGCTTTAGGGGAGCAAAACCCTGGAGCTGAGGGTTCTGAAGCTTCCCAGGACGGGGAAGCACTTGGTGCAGATACTGAGGGATCAGGTGGCGATGACGGTTCATTAAATGAAGACGGTAATGGTGATGGCGGCACTGAAGGAACAGGCTCAGAATCCCAAGGGTTTTTTGAGCCAGCAGATGTTTCTATTGCACTTGTGAATGCTTGTGGAGCTTGTCACGAATTTTTAAAAGACTTTGAAAAAGTTCAGGAAAAATCTGCTCAAATGTTAGAGCGAATTCATCTGCCGGTCGACGACCGGCTTTTTATGCCTACAGCAAATCCCAGTTGGCCTGAATCAGAGGATGGGCAATTGGTGATTACTTATCTGGAGGGCCTATCCGGTGAACAAGAAACGGAAGAAGGTTTTTATCTTGCAGATGTGAGCCCTTTCTCGGAGCAAGAAGCGGTTGACTATATCAAATCTAACTGTTCAAGCTGTCACCAGCTAGGAGCGGCTTATGCAAGCTTTTGGACTTTGAGTGACGATTTTTCAAAAGATAAATTTAGCACTGACCTTATGGCGCCAGTGGTTTTTCAAGCACTCTATCAATCTACCTTGATGGATCCAATGGAAAATAGCCCAAGGCCTATGCCTCCAAGTGCCGATGGAGGAACCGTAGAAAATAACAAAAAAGTATTAGCATGGATGATTAAAGAACTCCCTCTTGTGGCACAAGCAGCTAATGAACGCTATCAAAATGGCCTCAAGCTTGAAGAAGATGTGGTCTTGGTCTACCAATGTGAGCAGCCAATAACCCTTAGGCAATACATGAATACCTTTGTTACCGATATGCTTGGAAGGATCCCCACCACAGCAGAGCTGAACTTGTTCAAGGATGAGCTTGATGCACCGGTTACAGCCGATCAGAAGAGTGCCCTTGTTGCAAAGTTGAACGATGATATCACTTGGAATGTTGAGTTTATCAACAATGGTCTGAAGTCTTTTGCAACTAAGTTCTCAGGTGCAGATGCGATAAATATTGAAGCCGATACTTTGTTGGCAGATGAAAATGTCGTGTCTACCCTAAAAGAAGAATTTTACCAACTTTTAAAATTGCAGTTTGAATCCTCAAGCTTCGAATCGATCGTTCTTAGTGATTATGTTATGGTGAATGAGCACACAGCAAGCCATTATAATTGTCCTGTGCCTCCAAGTGGTGATTGGGCTGCTTGCCAGATGCCTGCTCCCAGGAGCTCTTTTTTTGCAAGTCTTGGATTTTTATCAAGTAAACCTAATTCTTTCTTACAGGTAAACAATAATTACGGACGTGTTGCTAGGATGCATTACGCCCTCAAAGGAACGGTCTTCCATGCTGCCACTGATGGGCCTACGGGAGACGTGATTGCTTCTCTGCCTGACTGCTTTAAAACAGCTGATTACCGAGGTGAGCTTGCTGGGGAAACCTTAGCCCCCTTCGGTGCTGCGAAAATTCCTGCAACCGGGAATATATGTCAAAGCTGTCACATTTCAAGGCTCCTTGCTTCAGGGTCGCTTTTGTTTCGTCCGTTTTATAAGCACGGTCAGTTGATGACCGTCGATGACTTTTTTAATCCGAGCCTATTCGGAGCTGATTTTGAAGCAGACGTAGCAGAGGCTACCTCTGAATCTTTTAAGAACCAACCAGCTGCAGGAGACGAGCCCCAAGCAGTCAACAATGCTCTTCTCATGACGCTGGTTAACATTGAAGCTTCTACCGAGCAAGCCTGTGTCCCAGGTGGAAATGCTGATGGAAGCGACCTAGTTTTAAATAACCTTGGGGAGCTGGCTGATTATTGGATGGGCACAGAAGGAATTGAGCTTGCAGAAGGATTAGCGAGACACTTCCCACGTGCATTTAGCAACGTAGATGCAACTAGTGACGAAATTGTCAACAAGGTTAAGCAAGCATTTGTAGCTGGAAATGGATTACTCATGCCCATGATCGAGGCATACTTAAAATCTGACACCTACTCATGTACGAAGGCACTGGATTAAGAGGGGAAATCATCATGACAAAAACAGCATCGAGCTTGATATACCTTTATTTGTTCCTTGGATCATGGTTTGTTTTAGCCTGTGATTCTGACGACCCAGATCGTGATGATGTGGTGTCTCATGTAGAATCTTCTGAAAATGATCAAAACGATGCTCTGATAGATCCAGAACAAGGGGATGGCAATGAGCCAGAAGTGCCCGAAGAACAGGGGGCACCAAGTGACACGCCTATGGAAGATCCTGAACAAGAGGAAGAGCTAAGCGAAAAAGAAGAACAGGACGACGAACCGATTGAAATTGTTCAGAACATCTCAGGTCTCGGAGCGTTTCAGGTAAAGTCTGTTGATGTTCTTAAGTCTTCCATTATAGGTTGCTTTAACAACCAGGATATATTGAGTATTAGCGATGACATGCTGATTACCGAAGAGGTGGCCGATGACTTAGGAAGCGGTCGCGAGAGGTTTCTGATCCCGAAAGAGGCGGGAACTTATGTTGCAGGGGCAAATATAGTTGATTTGGAAAGCGAGAACCTAAGCGGTGAACCAGGGCCGGTAACCGGGGTTCGTAGTGACCAGCTCACTGACACTTACCTACGGGCTGTGGCAGTGGTGGCTGACGTGGTTGCTCATAATTGTAGCGCAAACGACCCATATTGCACCTGTGGTTCGGAGCAGTCGGCGACCGATATGCTCTCACGTTGTTTGCCATCATTTAATCCAAACTCGGATGCCTTTAAAGGCTTAGCCGTAAAGTTTGCAGAACACTGTGGAGCCACAGAAAAGAGTCAGAGGGAGGCGATAGCTTCTTTGATTTCCTCTTATGCTTTCATTAAGGGGCGATAAGAAAAAGAGAGGTGAAAACATGAGTAAGATTAAACAGCCTTTTGATCGTCGGGCATTTCTAAGAAAGTCAATTCTTGGGGGTGTGGGAACCAGCTTTGCTTTGGAACAACTGCTAGCGATCCGCCTCTATGGAGACTTGATTGCTCGTAAGGCATTGATGCCAATGCAGAGTACCTTAGACTCTTATCCTTTGATGCAAAATGCCTTAAAAGGAGGAGCCTCGCTTTTAAACGTTCATAAAGCCATGGCTCAAAGTACCTCTGAATGGTCTGTGGTCACCATCAAAATCGTTAATCATGTTTGCACTCCTTTATTGTTTAGGTTAGGAGAGGTGTCAGGAGACACGACTGTCCAGGGACCTGGTTCTATCGACCTAAGCACTAGGGTTAAGAATGCAGAGTGTGGCGCTATGCTTGCGAGCAAAGGCATCAACTTACTTTCAGATATCGATCGATTCAGAAATCTAAGATTTAATAAGTGGTTTGCAGACATGCTGCGGTTTGGAACCCAAGATGGGCTAGCTTATTCTGCAGCAGCCAACAATTCTTTGGTTGATCCCTCTCTTATTGGAGAGTTCCCTGCAGACTCCCAAGTTGCCATACAATGTGGCCTGGGTTTAAGTCAAGGAGTGAGCGGTAACCACTCATTGGCAAATATGAAGCTCTCAAACACCATGCCTGACCTCGCTAAGTTTATTCTGGATACAGGCATCGTCTATAGCCCTCTGGGAATTACCTGTTTTAACATGGGTGATGAGTATGATCAGGCTGAGGGAGCGACTCCTTTCAATATCGTATGCTCAGGGGATGGTGAAGCAGCAGCTGTGGTTGGTCGCAGTGTCAAAAATTATTTTGATGGCATCAAGCAAAATGTCAGCGGCACCGGGTATAGCGTTTCTTCCACTGAAGATAACTTAACCTTAGCTATCGATCAATTGGTGACCCAAGACCCGGTCCTTCGTAAAGAGTTGCTGGCAAGTCGGGCAAATTTTGTGACAGCATTATCTGAATTAGAATCTGCTGCGAACCTGGAAACTGAGGTTCAAACTTATGATACAGCCCAAGCAAATTTTCAAACAAATATGAGCGGAGCAGGAAAAGAATTCTTAGCTCAGTGTGCTTACGTGGCTAAAGCTATGAATATCCCTGGGCAACCAGTCCGTAACTTCAGCTTATTTCTAAATACCATTGACTTAGATCGTAACCCCATCGATTTTGATGCAGCAAATGGAGGGAATACCTCGGTAATTAGGGCGCTTACCTATGTAGAAGGGATGCGTCAACTTGCGGTTGGCTTGAACGTACTTGCTCAGAGCATCGCTGCAGGTAATAAACTGATTGTACAAGTGATCTCTGAAGGAGGCCGATCTAACGATCTGGCTGATAGTAAGAATAGCTTTGGAATCGTACTTGGACCCGCTGGTGTGGGCAACTTGTCGGATGTTCTTTACGCAAATGCTGCTGAAATCAATAATGGCAACAGCCTAAGTGTGGTCAACCCTGCAGCGCCAGAGGCGAATACTGTTTGGGATAGTAATTATCTTAAGAAACCAGATGGCTCTGCTGTTGATGATGCAGAGCTTATTGGGCCTAGTGTTGCAAACTTGCAGATGGGAGTTGCTGAGTTCTTGGCAGAAAAGAACCAAGCTTCTACTGCGATCAATGATGCAGGGATCAACTTTATTAAACTAAAGCGTGGAGAATGAGCTAGGTTTGTCTGCCACGCTTTCTCAAAGAGTCCCCTCAATTTTCCAATACTGTCCGCTATATCTGCTACAAGCGTTCATATAAGTGCGATCATTTGTTCCATCATTAATGATATCCAAACAAACATCGTCACCTAGATAGTAGCTCTTTATCCTAACATATCCACCGTTGCTAGTTTGTGTGACCTTCCAAAATTGTCCGCTATAGTAAGCACAATCTGTCCTGCGCGGTAGGTAGCGATTGCCATCAGTGATGATATCTAAGCATTGTTCTTCGCCTAAGGCCTCAGTTTTAATCCTGTAGAATCCACTTAGCTCCGAATCCACGAGTTGCCAGGACTGGCCCGAGATGTCCCCACAATCTGTCATAGATAGACGATCTTGATCGTTAGGTATGTCTAAACACTTATCTTCACCAAGACAAAAATTGATGATTTTTGTGCCTTGATGATTAGCCTCACCATGGTCCTGAGATGAGTCGTCTGGATTTTCCATTTCGTCTGGAGCGGTTTCGCTTGTAGCTTCAAGCTCAAGCTCAGGATCTTCCTCGGGCTCTTCAGCCTCTTGTTCAGGTTCGGCATTTTGCTCCGTAGTGCTCGATTCATATTTATTTTTTTCTTCTTAGATTTTTTTGCTGAAACTGTGGTCACGATTTCTTCAGATCCACCACTGCCTTCCTCGGAAAGTGATATGGTCAATTCCTCGGTGGCTTCGGTTTCAATGGTGAAGTAACCATTTCCTTGCTCCTTCACCTTGAAGTCAATCAAACGATCGCTTGAGCTTTTGAGTTTAATATCTTCAACATCAGAGACGATATTTGAAGTGGACCCCACTGTCCAGACCAAAAATAGCTTTGTATAAATAAAACTAAAACTTGTTCAGAAGTTTCCACAAAGTAGCACCATACTAAACTCATCTAGTATCTGAATCTATTGATAGTCGAAACCATAATAAG
>JABSRF010000135.1 GCA_013215275.1 Oligoflexales bacterium
GCTCAAAAGGCTATCAAAACCCATTTGCCAAAAAACCTCAATTTTACCATTTAAAAGATCGCTTGATTAGGGTTTAGAGGTCTCTAGTGAGGGGCTCAATCAAGGCTCTCGATTTTTGCTGTACATTCCCTATAGTCAGGAAACTGAGAACATAGAAAAAAGTGCTTAACGGTTTATTTGCGACAAGGTTTGATCCAACTGATTAGATGGTCTTCTAAATCATCTTTTATGCTAGACTCTGAAACGACTTTACCCCTTACAGAAATTCCTGCTTTGTGAACGCTTTTGGGGTCGTTTGATATGAGGGGGTGCCAATCAGGGAGCTTCCCCCCTGTGGCCAAAAGTCGGTATGCACAGGTTTCCGGCATATATTGAAGCTTTCTAATATTTCGAGGGGAAAGCTGGATACAGTCGGGAACAATTTTTTTACGGTTGGGATAGTCTTTGCATTGACAGGTTCTCAAGTTCAGCTGTTTACATGCCACATCGGTATAGTAAATTTCCTTTGTATCTGCATATTCAACCTTGTTTAAGCAGCATCTTCCGCACCCATCACATAAGGACTCCCACTCCGCTTTGCTCATCTGTCCTAGGGTCTTTGTTTCCCAAAATGGCTTATCATTATCGGTTTTTATGCTTGTTTCATGCTGATTTGATGATTTAGCTTTCTTCAACTATCTGCCTTATGTTAGAATTTCGCGCTTGCATCAAGACTGTTGATAATAAGTTCAAGCAGTATCAAAAAAGGAACTGAGGAATTTTTATGAGTTCATATGCTTTTTCGACACGTGCATTTAATATAAAAAAAGTTCCAAAGCCTGAGAACCAATTTTATGATTTTTCTCTGCCAGATGGCCTGGTAGATATTGAAATAGGTTGTGGTGTCGGCCTCCATCCTGTTGATTATGCGATTAAGCATCCAGATCGTTCACTAATAGCAATTGAGCACACCCGGGAAAAATATGAAAAATTTGTCTGCAGGATACAGGACCATGGCCATTTAGAAAACCTGTATCCCATGCACGCGAATGCCATTTCTTGGATTAGCCATTTGGTTCCTCCAAACTCAGTATCTCGTTATTTTCTTCTTTATCCAAACCCGTATCCCAAGTCCCGAGATATAGGCAAGCGTTGGTATGCAATGCCATTTATGCAGCAATTACTCAAAACCCTCAAGGTAGGTGGAACCATTAACCTTGCAACTAACTGCAGTTTTTACATTGAGGAGGCTTCCGACTACTTTAGGCAATGTTGGGGCTTGCGCCTAAGCTCAATGAGAGAGCTTGGTTATGACGACCTCGAGCAGGCTAGGACCCACTTTGAGCGTAAATATCTGGAAAGAAAAGAAAAGTGTTTCGATTTGGTGCTCATTAAAGACTAATTTTAAATAATAAAATGGCCCGGGGCCTTGTCAAACAAATTCGAGGACTTATTTTTTTGATGGCGCACTTGCCGTAATTTTCGGCATGGTCTGCCAGTTGTTAGCTTGAAAAAAAGGCAAGGGCTGTAAATGACTGATAAAAAAATACCAAAGCCAGAAGATATTCAAAAAGAATTTGAGGATTTCGTCCACAAGAGATTTGGCAAGCAAGTGCAAATCATTGCTCAGGAGTTTCCTAAATTTGCTGGGGCCAATAACACCACTGAAAGCGAAAAGAAGACGACAGATGATCAGGCAGAAGATCAAATACGCTTTGAGCTGAAACCCAAAGATATCAAAGAACACTTGGACCGGTTTGTGATCGGACAAGACGAAGCAAAAAAAGCACTCTCTATAGCTGTTTGTGATCATTATAACCAGATCATATTGCACCAAAAAGACCAAAACTCAGATGCTTCTGAGCACTTTTCCAAGCAAAATGTATTGATTTCGGGTCCTACTGGTGTTGGTAAGACCTATATGATCAAGCAGATTGCCAAACTAGTAGGGGTGCCTTTTGTTAAAGCCGATGCCACTCGGTTTAGTGAAACTGGCTACATGGGCAGCAATGTCGATGATCTAATCAAAGATCTGGTCAATCAAGCTGATGGCAACATCGAAAAAGCTCAGTATGGTATCGTTTATTTGGACGAGGCTGATAAATTAGCAACTTCAGGAACTCATAATGGTAGAGATGTAAGCGGAAGGGGCGTTCAATTAGGGCTTCTCAAGCTTATGGAGGAGACTGAGGTTGACCTTCGATCTAGCCATGACCCTGCCTCCCAAATGCAGGCTTTTATGGAAATGCAGCAGAAAGGCAAAGTTGAACGCCAAGTCATCAACACTAAGCATATATTGTTTATTGTTAGTGGTGCATTCACTGGTCTTGAAGATATTGTTGCTAAGCGTGAAAAAAGTGTGGCGATAGGCTTTGGTCAGCAGGAAATCAACAAAAAATATAATAAATTTGACTTATTACATAGTGCTCAAACCGGTGACTATATCAAGTATGGTTTTGAGCCAGAGTTTATCGGACGGCTTCCAGTAAGGGTGGCTTGCACTCCCTTGGATGAGGAGAAGCTTTATGGCATCCTAAAAAACTCAGAGGGCTCCATTTTAAATCAATACACACATGCCTTCCGTTCATACGGTATTGATTTGATTTTCGAAGATGGTGCTCTACGAGAACTCGCAAAAAAAGCTTCTTTAGAGCAGACTGGTGCACGGTCGCTAATGACCATTTGTGAACAAATCTTTAGACCTTATAAGTTCGAACTGCCCTCAACTGATATCATAGAGCTGAAAGTTGATGCAGAGCTTGTAAGAAATCCAAGAAAGAAATTGCAGGATATTCTCCAGAATGCAGACTTTGAGCATCGTAAAGAGGTCGATGAAATTCGCGACTATGAAACGGCTTTTGCAAGCAAGCATGGTATGACCATTAAGTTTGATCAGGCAGCCTGCAAACTGATTTGTCAAAAAGTTGCTGAGTCAGATATTCAAGTTAATGATTTTTGCGATCAAATTCTTATGAGCTTTGAGCATGGACTTAAGCTTATCCAACAAAACACTGGGCAAAATATATTCACACTTGGTGCCGCTGTGGTGGAAGATCCGAAACAAGAGTTAGAAAGAATGGTGAAAGACTCATACAATCAAGGCTTGTAGCTGAATTCTATAAGCTCAAGGTTAATACCATGTTCTTAGCCAATTGAGCTCAGATTATTTGTATCACTGATATGCACTCAAAGCACAATTTAATACTTAGCCATGGAACAATAATTTCCCAGTGTTACCCTGGGAATTTTTTTGTTAAAATAACTAATATAAAGTCCTTTTTGGGAGTGTGCTTATGTTTGAGTGTCTTCTGGAGGAATTTGATTACCAAGCTGTTGTTGACGAGCTCTTTCATAAAATGGAGCATGCACCACAGAGCGCCGATAAGGTTGATTTGCAGTTTGAGGCTCGAGCTTTCAATCTGTGTGAGTTGACTCTTCTTAAAAAAGCCTTTCGACCAGATGTTATTGATTCTTTGAGCAAGCTTAGTACGAAGGATTGGTACGCTCTGAGCTTTTGTCTACGATTCCATATCACTTGGATTAATTTTTTCTATTCTGCCATACAAGATGAGGGTCTGTATGATCGATTCCAGGGCTGGAGGCTCTATTTTGCGACAAGTCGGTTTGATACAGATAACTTTATTTCATTTCTGCAGCAGAGATTCAGCCATTGGTCTTTAGGTTATTTACCAATTGTCGGTTTTTCACCTGTTGGAGTGCATGTGCGTATTCGTAAAAAGGGGCTTTGTAGGGCATTCGATGCAGCTACAATTACAGCGTGTGATAAAAAATCAGATGGTGTTTACTGTGAGGATCACACACCTGAAGCGTGGTGGAAACCAAAATCAAAAATTAAAGGAACGCAAAGGATACAAGCCTCCAATCAATCAGTTATGTATCAATTCTATTCTGATCCTGAAAATTTCTACCTGTATTCAGAAGCAGAATTGGAACACTTGGTTAAGAGATTCTGGTCTAAGATACGTAACTACCGATTAGCAACTCCAAAGGATATCCAAAGTTCACTCAGTGTCTTTGGTTTGCTGGGACGAGACCAACTCGTTAAGATTGGCGTGAAAGGCCTGAGGAAAATGTTTTTGCAAAAATCGTTGGAGTGTCACCCCGATAGGGGTGGAGAGCAAGAGCAGTTTATTGCCCTGAAAAGCTCGTATGAAGTGCTAAAAAGTATAATAAATTAGGCTTTACGCTTTTGTAGCGATCTTGGTTTTTTGCTAGAGTTAGAAGATCTGTTAGATGAATTTCCTCTACGTCTAGATTGGCCGTAGCCGAAAGATCGATCTCCTCTTCTGTCAAATCGCTTAACATTACGAAGTCTAGGCTTTGTCGAAGCTGTTTCCCAATGGAACTTGCTAGGATCCGTGATACCAAATTTATGGACACTTTTGGCAATGATTTGCATTAAGAACGAACGAATTTGATCTGGATCTAGTTGATCGAGAGAGCGTTCGATCATCATCAACTCATCGGAATTGATGCTGCGTGGAAGCTCTGTAAGGTTAAGTTTTGCGAGTTCTCGATCCACAATAGTTTGGAGAAAGACTTCGCCTTTAGGCAAGGTAATAGGCTTAGGATCTGCCTTTACCATTTTTGTGAGCCTCTGGAACCAATGAAACTCATTAGGGCTAACCATAGTCCAAGCTTTGCCTGTAGCACCTGCTCTTCCTGTTCTCCCGACTCTGTGAGTGTAGCTTTCGCGATCTTTAGGGGGAGTGTAGTTAACCACCAAAGGTAGTTCCTGGATGTCAATCCCTCTGGCTGCAACGTTGGTTGCGATCAAAAACTGTAACTGGCCTTGCTTGAATTGCTTCATTGCTAGCTGGCGTTCGTATTGGTTCAAGTCGCTATTAAGCTGTGAGACGTTGAAGCCTTTTTGGCTTAAGGTGTATGCGACATCCGCACATTCTTTTTTGGTTTCGCAAAAAATGATTGCTTGGCTGGGGTTGTAATAAACTAAGCAACTAACCAAGGCACTGAGTTTATTACTAGACTTGACCTTAAGGTAGCCGTGCTCAATGCTTTTTGGAGTGTCATTAGCTGCCTTGACTTTTACCTGCATTGGGTCGTTAAGCAGATCATTTGCAAGACGACTTGTCTCTTTGTTTAGAGTAGCCGAGAAGAATAGGGTTTGAGTTTTTTCCGGAAGATGGTCCCTGATAAGATTCAGTTCTTTTGCGAAGCCAATATCAAGCATCTGATCTACTTCATCTAAAACAAATGTTTTCAGGTCTTTAAGAGAAAGCATCTGCTTTTTAAGTAAATCTGCAATCCTTCCAGGGGTACCGACTACAATGTCTACAGGTCGTTTAAGGGCTTGTTCTTGCTTACTGTAAGACACACCACCAATGATGGTCACAACTTGCAGCTTACTTGGTCTAAGCATAGTTTTAAATACTTTAGTAATCTGATCCGCAAGTTCTCTAGTGGGGGTAAGAATAAGGCCAAACGGTCTGCCATTTTTTGGCTTCTTTTTCGCTTTAGCTAGAGTTAGAGCTAAAGGAAGTGAAAAAGCAAGAGTCTTCCCAGAGCCTGTAAGTGATTGGGCTAGTACGTCTAATCCATCACATACTGGATAAAAAGTGGATTCTTGGATAGGGGTTGGAGCCACGACTCCATTTTTTTTCAAGCCCTCAAGCCATTCCTGAGGTAATTCTTGAAACGAGAGCTTTTTATCATTAAATTCTCGTTGTTGAGGACTGGATATCTGCACTGTATAAGTTTTTGGCGCAGTCTGTGAATTCAATTCTTTCATAATTATTTCTTTAACTTAGCGATTACTATATATTTACCTTTTAAGGGGCGACAGTTTGATGGGCAATCATACTAGATCTAACCTTTTAAAGCAAGCGGTTTTAAAATAGCTTTGAACTAAGAAAGCGTTGAGTGATCCTATTAGAATTAGGTATTTAGCTATCGCAAATTAGTTTATTGCAAGTAATAAAGGGATTTTAGCTGATGGACATTTTAATTGGATGTCATGACATTTCAAAATCTTTTGGCAACAATCCCCTTTTTTCAGGACTATCTTTTGGGGTAGGAGAAGGGGAAAAGGTTGGTATCGTTGGAGCAAATGGAGCAGGTAAGAGTACTCTGGTCTCTATTCTCGCAGGTCTTGAGGAGTCTGACTCAGGTCGGGTGACCCTTAAAAGTGGCAGTAAAGTAGGCTATGTAGATCAAGATCCACAGTTTATCGAAACCGAAAGTATTCTAGATTCAACCATAAAAGCAGCTCGAAAGCACGGTGAGAGTGCTGATGAAGCTATGGTTTCAGCGTCCATGTTATTGTCTCAACTAGGGTTTACCAATTTTGAGCAAACCGTAAAGGAGCTTTCTGGTGTGTGGAAAAAGCGTTTAGCTATAGGGCAAGCAAGCCTTGGGCACCCAGATTTGATCTTTTTTGATGAGCCTACTAACCACCTTGATTGGGAAGGAATCCTTTGGCTCGAAACTTTTTTAAAAAATGCTCCATTTACATGGATTATGATAAGCCATGACCGTTACCTTTTGAGTACCGTTGCACAAAAAATCATTGATCTGGATCCTCAGGTTGAAGGAGGCATGCTGGTAACTGAGGGAGCTTATCAAGAGCATTTAGATCGCAAAGATGCTTATTTAGAGTCTCGTTTACAGTACCAAGAAAGCTTGGCTAATAAAGTCCGTAGGGAAGATGCCTGGCTTAAAAGAGGCCCTAAAGCAAGGGGAACTAAAGCAAAGTATCGGATCGATGCTGCTTATAAGCTAAAGGATGAGCTGAGCCAAGTGAAACAAAGCACACAAAAGCTCAAGACGGATATTGAATTTTCTGCGACAGGAAGAAAGACAAAAAAACTAATAGATATTAAAAATCTTAGCTTTGCTTATGAAGAAAAACCAATCATCGATAAGCTAACAACCACGATTACTTCTGGCTCGAGAATTGGAGTTTTGGGCTTAAATGGAGTGGGCAAATCAAGCTTATTTAAGCTACTGACATCTAGTTTGAAGGCTCAGGGTGGACAAATTGAGTTTGCAGACCATTTGAAAGTAGTCTTTTTTGAGCAAACCCGCGAGAGCCTCCCCAAAGAAAAAACCTTAAAGCAAGCATTGTGGGAGCACTCAGATCAGGTGGTTTTTCAGGAGCGTACGATTCATATTAACAGCTGGGCCAAGCGTTTTGGCTTCAAGCCAGATCGTATGGACACCCTGGTCGAAAAGCTCTCGGGAGGAGAGCAGGCAAGGGTTTTAATTGCAAAGCTCATGCTTAAAGAAGCTGATGTGCTCTTACTTGATGAGCCAACTAATGATCTAGATATTTCAACGATTGAGGTACTCGAAGATAGCTTACAAGATTTTCGTGGAGCCTTGTTGATGATCTCTCATGATCGGTATATGCTCAACCGACTATGTGACCGATTTTTAGGATTCGATGGTGCTGGCCACATTATCGAGTTTGCCAGTGTGGAGCAGTGGCAGGAGCACCTCAAAAAATTAGCCTCCAAGGCGAATAAAAAAGACAAATCGGAGCCTGCTAAGGTTGAAAGTCACAAGAATACAACGCCTAAAAAAGAGAAAAAGAAGCTCTCTTACAAGGAACAGCGAGAATATGACCTGATGGAAGGTGAAATATTAAAAGCTGAGCAACATCTTGAGAGTGTCAAAGCTGAGTGTGAGAAGCCAGCAAATGTTAGTGACTCGAAGAAAATGCAAGAGCTCTATGATCAGTTAAACAATGCTCAAAAGCGGGTAGAACAGTTATATAGCCGGTGGACTGAGCTAGAATCGCTGGTACAATAGTAGCAGATACTCCTCGCCGTTAAGCAGCACTTGATGTGTGGGGTTTATTTTTTGAGCTCATGGCATATAGCCCAAATTAGCTTTGGCTTCGGCTATACGGTAAGGGCTTGTTTTGAATGGACTTTAATTGGCTGCCTATTCCAAAGACAAAAGCCTTTGGTAAAATAGGCTTGAAATAAAGCATGCTCATGAGCTAAGCATAAAGGTGGTGCAGTAGAAACTTCTCTTAATCTATTTTAATAGAGAAGTTAATTATGAGGTATTAAGAGATGGATTACATGAAAAATATTGGCATATTAGTTTTTAGTATTTGTTTGATTTTTTTGCCCTTTTCATCCATTGCCCAGATCTGTTCAGGTGCTTCAGCAAATCAAAAGAGCATTGCGCTTTCTTCTATGGAAACGAGCTCACAATCAGGCAAGAAAGCAGGGCCCCAGAAATATACTTATTACGATGCTGAGTATGATGATGCTCAAAACAACCTATTGGCTGTGCAGTCCCTGATTGAGCGGTACACGGCCGATATCAGCGACTTGAGCGAGGAATTTCTTTTTGTGATGCATTCCTTCGACGCTAAGGTGATTCAATCTGGATTAGCCAAGGACTGGGCGGTTGAAAAGGATGTGCTTGAGAAGGCGTTAAAAGTTGCTGGCAATGATGAAGAAATCCAGCGCCAAGCGTTGCAAGAGTATTACTTTTTTCTAGATCGACAGCTCCAAGATGATACGATTCAACAGTTCGTTGGCTCATTCGCCGAATTCCAGATGCGTTTTGAGCAGCTAAAAAAGATGTACTCTGAAGAAGCGAAAAATAATCCATACGGATATAAGCTGACTGAGAATATGAATACGAAAAAGCTTAATCCAAGCTATGAAGAGTGTCGGAGTCTATTGGCTGTAGCTTCTAAAGTGAAGACTGATTTGGATAAAATGCAGAATGAGTCTCTGCGAAAGACCAGAAAAAAGCAGATTCTTGACAGGCACTACGAAGGAATTGTTGGCAAGTGGCAAAAGCTTTCTGATTTTGTTACAGGCAAAGGGAAGTTTGCCAAATAAATAAAGGCAATCAATTCCTACTTTATCGGCGTTGTCGAAAAAAAGTGTTCGTCGCTGTACCTTTGTACTATCTCCTCACATTTTTTCCTTGCGCCTTGCTAAAGTAGTTTTGATTGCCTTTATTGAAAGCCCACACTTTATGGGCGTTGCCGAAAAAAAGTGTTCGTCGCTGTACCTCTGTACTATCTCCTCACATTTTTTGCTTGTTATTTCGACATCATTGAATGCTTTTGCCTGTAGGAGCTTTTGAGAGTCTCATTTGTCATTGTCACGCGGGTGCATAGCATCCGTGGTTAGGTAACTCCAAATAAATGTCCTACCCATTGATGGTTAATTTTAGTACAGTTCTGGCCTGTGATTGCGCACT
>JABSRF010000136.1 GCA_013215275.1 Oligoflexales bacterium
AGTGCGCAATCACAGGCCAGAACTGTACTAAAATTAACCATCAATGGGTAGGACATTTATTTGGAGTTACCTAACTCAAATGATGGTATCTCCCTGGTTCAAACTGCTGAAGGTGGGCTTATGGAAGTGAGTTCTATGCTAGTTCGCCTTAGAGAGCTTGCCATTCAAGCATCCTCAGACACAATCGGTAACCGAGAGCGTGAGTTTGTCGACAAGGAGTTCTTGCAGTTAAAGGATGAAATTGACCGGATTGCAGCTTCAACCGAATTCAATGGAACTCGCCTGTTGGTTGGTCAAAGAGAGCTTGCAGAGGATATGGGTGATTTTGACAATGAGTTTCCTCTTGAAATTCAGGTGAGTAAGGACTACTACCCAGACACCGATGCCTTGGATAAGCGGAATCCAGTCAACATCATCAAAATCGACTTTGGTACCATAAATGCTTTCACGTCAGGAGAAGGCTCCTTGGGTTTGGGAGAGCATGAAGAAGGGACTAGAGTTAATAACAAGCAAAGTGCTCAGCGAAGCATTGCAACCATAGACCAAGCCATTTTTAAGGTGAATGACTACCGTTCTTATTTGGGATCAGTGCAAAACCGTCTGACTTCTTCTGTAAGGAATTTGGAGGTCCAGTCTGAAAACCTAATGGAAGCGCAAAGTCGAATCAGAGATACTGATTTTGCTTCTGAGACAGCAAAATTAACTCAGCAAAATATCTTGCAGCAGGCTGGTACTTCAATCTTGTTAAATGCTAATAGCCAGCCTCAGATAGCATTAAGTCTTCTAGGCTAAGCGGGTTTTTAGGAATGGGCATTTCATGATGCCCATTCTAAACCTAGCTAAGCATGAACAGCGGATTTTCTAAGTAGGTTTGTAAGGTTTCTAAAAACTTTGCCCCTACCATTCCATCCACCACTCTATGATCACAAGACATGGTCATACTCATCCTTGTTTGGACCACCAAGTCACCATTTTCATCCACATGAGGGGTAGGCTTGCTGGTTCCTACAGCCAATATGCATGCCTGTGGAGGGTTGATGATGGCAGTAAACGACTCAACCGAGGTCATTCCTAGGTTAGAGATGGTGAAGGTACCTCCAGTATACTCCTCTGGCTGAAGTTTCCCTTCTTTTGCTTTGCCTGCCAATTCTTTGGTTTTTTGGGCTATGCTTCGCACCCCTAAGCTGTCAGTGAATGGAATCACGGGAGTGATCAAGCCTGAGGGGAGGGCTACTGCCATGGCAATATGAACGTTTCCATGCTCGAGAATATAGTCATCATGCCAAGAGGAATTGACTTCTGGATGTTGTTTTAGTGCTTTAGCGGTTGCTAAGATGATGAGGTCATTGACGCTCACCTTAGGCAACTCTTTGCTAAGCACCCGTGGATCTTTGTTCAACTTGGCTCGCCAATCCATCATGGCACCCATGTTCGCAGAAACCGTCAAATAAAAGTGAGGGGCTTCGTTTTTACCAGCAAGAAGCCTCTTAGCGATAGTTTTACGCATCATGGTATGTGGCTTTTTGATATCAGCAACTTCAGCAGGTGCTGGAGTGCTTGCAGCTGGAGCTTGAGTACCAAGTGCAGGACCTGTGTCTAAATCCCTTTGGATAATTCTGCCATTGGGACCTGAGCCTTTAAGGCTAGAGAGGTCAATACCTTTGTCAGCAGCAATTTTCTTAGCAAGAGGTGATGCCTTGATTCGGCTAGAGCTGCCTGCTGATGAGGGGCTCTCAGCTTTATCAGCTGGAGCACTCGCAGGGCTTGGGCTTGATGCTGGCTCAGGCTCTGGGCTTGAACTAGCTTTTCCACCGGGTGCTGCTTGGCTCTCGCCAAGCAGGTCAATTAGATTGAATGCTTCGCCCTGATCTCCGAGAACAGCAATTGGTTTCCGAAGAGCTACGGTAGAGCCTTCTTCCACTAGTATCTTGAGCAAGGTTCCCTCTTCGGGGCTTGCGTATTCCATGGTGGCTTTGTCAGTTTCTATAGCCAAAAGAAGCTCGCCTTCTTCCACAAAGTCGCCTTCTTTTTTGAACCATTCTGAAACCCCACCTTCCTCCATTGTGTCACTTAGCTTTGGCATATCGACTAATACTGCCATGATACTTCTCCCTGTGTTCGAGGCTGATGTGACTGAGCCTTAGTTGCGGTAACAAACTTTCTTAACTGCTTCGATGAGCTCCTCTTTGCTTGGTAGAGCCACCTCTTCGAGGTTTTCAGCATAAGGAACCGGAACAGGCTGCTGGGAAACTCGCGCAATGGGGGCATCTAGCTCGTCAAAGCATTCTGATTGAATACGATCAGAAATCTGAGAGCCTACCGAAGCGAAAGGCCAGTTCTCCTCAAAAATGACAACCCTATGAGTCTTGCGCACAGAGTTGAATATTATTTCTTCATCAAGCGGAACCAAGGTCCGTGGGTCCACAAGCTCTACTGAAATGCCTTCCTCTTCTAGCACTTCAACTGCCTTCATGGCCTTGTGCAAAATCTTACCCCAGGTGATCACTGTGACGTCATGTCCCTCATGCTTGACCTCTCCTTTGCCCAAGGGGATCACGTGCTCACCATCGGGAACTTCTCCTTTGAAGCCATACATCATCTCGCTTTCCAGAAAAATGACAGGGTTGTCATCACGAATGGCTGATTTTAGGAGGCCTTTTGCATCGCTTGGGGTTGAGATTGAAACCACCTTAAGCCCAGGAACATTACAAAGCATGGGATCTACATTTTGGGAGTGCTGGGCTGATAGCATATGGGCTGCACCATTGGGGCCTCTAAAGACAATCGGCATAGGAAACTGGCCACCAGACATATAGTTCATTTTAGCTGCATGGTTGATAATCTGATCGAATGCTTGGATCCCAAAATTCCAGGTCATCATTTCAATGATAGGGCGTAATCCTGCCATTGCTGCTCCAACTCCGAGTCCGGCAAATCCACCCTCGGAAATGGGTGAATCGATCACTCGCTTGGGTCCGAATTTATCAAGCATCCCTTTTGAGACCTTGTAAGCACCGTTATACTCTGCAACTTCTTCGCCCATCAAAAAAATGTTGGGATCTTGTTGCATTTCCTCGATCATCGCTTCGTTAAGAGCTTCTCGTATGGTTTTTACTGCCATGGTGAACCCTTTATAGTGAAAAATTCTGTTGATGAGAGTAACTGTTGCTGAGGCTTAGACAAAAACATGCTTGCAGACCTCGTCTTGTGGAGGTTTTGGAGCTGCGTCTGCAACCCGCTCTGCGGCTTTGACCTGTTCTTTAGCTTCCTTATCCCAAGCCTTTAGCTCATCCTCACTAGCGAGAGACTCTTTGACCAATAAGGCCCCTAACTGGGTAATCGGGTCTCGTTGCTGGTACTCCTGAACCTCTTCTTTAGTCCGGTACGTGGCAGGGTCGGAAACTGAATGACCTTTATAGCGGTAAGTGAGGACCTCAACGAGGTGGGGCTCACGGTCTACACGCATCTTGTCAATGGTGGGTTTCATGTGCTCGTAGACAGTAACACAGTTCATGCCATCCACTTGTGAGTGAGCCATATCAAAACCCAAAGCTCTTTTGTAGAGGTGATCAACACTTGTGGTGCGTGAGATGTCGGTGCCCATTCCATACTGATTGTTTTCAATAACAAATAGGACCGGTAGGCTCCACGTTGCTGCCATGTTCATGGCTTCAAACACCTGCCCTTGGTTCATGGCAGCATCGCCTAAATAGCAAACCATCACCGCAGCCTCTTCTTTGTACTTAATTGCGAAGGCTCCGCCGACAGCGATAGGCGCCTGGGCACCGACAATCCCATGACCACCAAAGAAGCGCTTTTCCTTGCTAAACATATGCATGGACCCGCCTTTTCCGCGGGAGCAGCCGGTGACTTTGCCGAAAAGCTCTGATAGAACTTGCTCGGCTGGTATCCCTTTTGCAATGGCTTGGGTGTGAGAGCGATAGGCAGAGATCAGGTAATCTTGCTCTTCCAAAGCGTGCTGTACTCCAACGCAAACGGCCTCTTGGCCAATATGGAGGTGGAGAAAGCCTGAGAATTTTTGCTTAGTGTAAGCTAGATTTGCTCTCTCTTCGAAGCGACGATAAAAGAGCATCTCCTTGTACATAGCAAGCTTGTCAGGGCTGTTGGCATTACTTTTACTGTCTGTTTTCGGCATCATTATCCAAACCTCGCTGCAAGTGTATGATGAGGGCAAAGGATCGTCTGAAAATAGGATGGGCTGGCTGCTCGTTCAAGAAGCCAAAAATTAGAACAAATTCCTTCGCACCTGATTTTTGCCAAAAATTATTGGAATAATCTATAGAGAACCGAAGGAAGCTTAAACATAAAGAGGGCTGAATAGTCAATATAGCTGATAACACTCCTCAAATCTTTGGTGATCTAAGGATGAGGAGTTTTAAGGTTGAAAGATTATCTTAAAAAATATGTATTGACAAGCGTTTAGGGCGATTCTAAGGTTTGTCATAAGTAAACCTTATGACTCGAATATTTTTTTGGTGTCAATCGGAGAGGCTGGAACGGCTGCGTGGGATTGCCTTTGATTGCCTTTGATTGCCTTTGATTGCCTTTGATTGCCTTTGATTGCCTTTGAGGCTTTTCATAGAATTGTAGACCATGGAAAAGAAGTCAGAGCAGAATACTTAAGCAAGCAATTTTCATCCAATAAGCGCTGGAAAGCTTACAACAGAATGATGGCATCATGGGCCAAGGGCTCAGTTAAAGAAGCATTGGAATCAGTATGCAAAGCAAGAGGTTCTTGCTTGCGAGTGGTAAATGCAGCTTATACCTCACAAATGGACTCAAACACGCGTCATCTGGAAGGAAGGCGTGTGGGCGATAAGTTTTATCATGTAAATGGGGAGGTTTCGCATGCAGATACCAACGCTGCAGTTAATATTGAGCATAGAGGTGATGAAACTGAGATCACTGTATTCACTCCTCATAAAGAAGTGAAAGCAATCTAACTCAATAGACTGACTGCCAGAGGAGGAGTTAGCCAAGAGATTGGCGACCGCCCTTCCCAGGACTCCAGTTGCAAGGGAGAAATCCACATCAACGGAGAGCGAAAAGACCAAAGCAAGAGTAATCATCAATGTACAGATTTTTACACCTAATTTGGAGCGGTCTATATTCAAGCTTTGGGATGGCTAGATCTTGGCGAAAACTAGGCTGCCATTGGTACCGCCAAATCCGAATGAGTTGGAAATACCTACGTTGATCTTGATGTCTCTAGCAGCCCCAGGGACGTAATCTAATGGACATTCTGGGTCTACTTCCTGAAGGTTTGCAGTAGGAGGAGCTACTTGCTCATGGATCGATTTTGCTAAAAACACAGCCTCAATGCCACCGGCTGCGCCCAAGCAGTGCCCGGTTACGCCTTTTGTGGAAGACACCGCTAGTTTTTTCGCATGGTCCCCAAATACGCGGCTTATAGCTTGAGACTCATAGATGTCATTGAAGTAGGTGGACGTGCCGTGAGCGTTGATGTAGCTCACGTCCTCTGGTGTGGCTTGGGCCGCTTTTAAAGCTGCCCTTAAGCACCTTTGTGCACCCTCTCCTTCAGGGGCAGGGGCTGTAATATGATGGGCATCTCCAGACATTCCATAACCCGTCATTTCGCAGAATATCGTCGCATTTCGGGCTTTGGCATGCTCATAATCTTCGAGGATTAAGACACCAGCACCTTCGCCCATGACAAAGCCATCGCGGCCAACATCGAAAGGGCGTGACGCTTGGCTAGGGTTGTCATTCCGCTTACTTAAAGCCTTCATATTTTGAAAACCTGCAACTCCAAGTTCGCACAGAGATGCTTCGGCACCACCGCAAACCATGACATCAGCCATGCCAGCTTTGATGTGGAGCCATGCCTCGCCAATCCCATGGGTCCCACTCGTGCATGCAGTGGTCGTACAAAGGTTGGGGCCTTTAAGTTTAAAGGTGTTTGCGACAATTCCAGCAGCCATGTTCGTGATGACGTACGGAATAAAAAATGGGCTTACCCTCTTAGGGCCTTTTTCCTTACACGAGATGGCCGTTGCATCTATGTTTTGAATTGCACCGATACCAACCCCGATCGAACAGCCGTAGGAGGTGGTATCCCCCTCTAAGCTCAATCCTGCATGACTTATAGCTTCTTTGGCAGCAGCAACTGCAAGCTGGACAAAGCGAGTTGATTTTTTTGCTTCTTTGGGTTCCATGTATAGGCTGGGGTCAAAGCCTTTTACTTCAGCCGCGATCTGCACACTAAGGCGTGAAGCGTCAAAAGATTTGATAAGATCAATTCCTGAACGTCCCGCAAGCGCACTTTGCCAGGAGTCCTCAAGAGTAAGGCCAACCGGAGAGACCATACCTAAACCAGTAACAACTACCCGCCTCATTTACTACCTCAATCATCAAAAGTTAAGCTCTAACATCGACTTAAAACCAAAGAAACCCATGGGGTGTAAATTTTTCATGGGCAATTTCTAGAGTCTTTTTACCCAAAGCTAGGGAAATGTAGAAGTCAAAAGGAAATATTTTTTTATTTCTCTGACCTTTTACCTAGATTGATAGGCAAGCGGGGGAAGTTTTTGAGCGCCAAAATCGGCTCAGAGGGCGGGAGGCGGCTTTTTTGAAAAATGCAGAAACTTGCAAAAAGCAGCACCATAAGTTGGGGGAACCAGCTAGCAACAAGGGGAGGGATATGCGCATTTTCGGCTAGCCATCTAAAGGCAACCATAATGACAAAACATGAGATGATAACGAGGATGGACCCTAAGTATCCGCGGTTTTTACCATGGCGTTGCTCTTGAATGCCCATGATAATACCAAAAAAGGTAAATGCGAAAACAATGAAGGGGTTAGCAAACCTTGAGTAGTAGAGGTAACTAGCCTTTAAAAAGTCAGGGTGCTTTGTGGGGCTCTCTTCCATTTTCTTCACATAGCTACGCAAGTCTTTGGCAGTATAACTGCGGTAATCATCCCGAGCAGTGTCCTCACCAATGATTTTTTCTTGAAAGACTCGTAACAAGTCAATTTCGGCTCTTTTAAAGGTAAGGCTTGAGGATCGTTCTGTTTGTGCATCAAGAGAATAAGACACCCCTTCAAATAGAACCATACGCAAATTCCCTTCGGCAACTGAACCAGTAATCTGTGCATCAGGTGAAAGGATTACGAAGTTGTCTTTGCTTTTATTGCGGGGAGCAAGAAGGACATTCTTGTAGTGGGTTCTATTTTCCGATATTTTTTCTGTATAAAAGACATAGTCCAAAAAATCATTGAGGAAGACACCTGCTTGGATTTTAAAGCGCACCATGTTGTCAATTTCTGTTTGGGTCTTGCGGTAGATAAACTGGACAAACTCACGTCTACCCCAAGCCTCCAAATGAATGGCACATAATGCTCCAGCTATATAGAGAGTGAAAGCGATCATTAGGGCTGGGAGCATGGCTCGCTTGACGCTGTAGCCTGCTGCGAGAAGAGCTGTTATTTCTCCATCTGAGCTAAGGCGAGAAAAAGAAATCATGATTCCAAATAAGTAAGAAATGGGTATAATAATCTGTAAAAAGGGAACAATAATATAAAGAAATGGCAAAAGAATATTTTCAGCAGTTAGTCCGAAGGTAACGAGGACATTTGAGAGTCGCACCAGCTGAGAGACTACGATAACTGCACAAAAAACAATCATAGTCGAAAAAAACTGTGGGAAGATTTCTTTGAGGATATAGCGGGTGACAATAATTGTTTGTTCCTCCGTCTGAAAGCCTTATACCATCCTGATAGACTTAGCTGAATTAACAGATTTTAGGTATTCCTGAAAAGCATTGGATTATTTAGTGAGTTACAATAGTCGTGAGTCCAGTCTTCACATTCCCCAATCGTCAGTTGTAGGAGCTGTATGTTCAATATAAAAGGAATTCTATTTTCCTTCCTCTCTATTTTTTGGATTGTATCACCTTTTTCCAGCTCTTATGCTGAAACAACGGCATCAGAGGAAAAGCCAGCCCTTCCCTTATTTGTGCCGAAGCAAGACCCTCTCGGGGTTATCCGCTTCAAAGCAGGAGGTAAGGAGAGGCCTTCCACCATCATTCCCTACATCCAGTCTTCACTAAACTCATACCTCCGCAGACATGGCAATCCAGTTTCCGCCATCGTTATGGTCGATGTGGAATCCGGTCATATTATTGCTATGGCTCAGGGACGTGATCCCGGTAAATGGGGTGGGCAAACTCATACGGCCCTTTATGAAGGGTTCCCAGCAGCATCCATTTTTAAAGTGGTTCCAACCATAGCTGCTATGGACGTAGCCCAGCTTGAGCCCAATACCGTCATAGGCTTGACCGGTGGCTGCGCTAAGGTACACCCAAGAGGTTGGTGGCTTCGTGATGTGAAGCCGACTAGGTTGCATAAGATGAGCCTGAGTAGGGCATTTGCTAATTCGTGCAATAGCTTTTTTGCAAAACTAACCCTTCAGTACCTCGGAGTCGGGGTTTTAAACAACTATGCAAAAAAACTGGGATGGAACGAAGGGATTGGAGCAGATTTTCAATTGAACTCAAGCCCTATGAACCCGCCTAAGCCAGCTAGGTCAGCAATACATACGGTTGGACGGTATGCTGCTGGCTTTGGTATGGTAGGCCTGAGCCCCATACACGCTGCATGGATCAATTTAGTCATTGCTCGTGATGGTGTGCCATTAGCACTAAAAATTTTTTCTGATCATGATCAGAAAGATCCCATTGAAACAGCAAAAAATGCCAAACCCATATTCCACCAGGAAAATGCCATGAGCCTCCGGCGCATGATGCAGAAAACCGTACGATCAGGCACAGCTTCGTCAGCCTTCCGCTCATGGAAATATCGAAAAATAAAAAGGACAGCAGGTGGTAAGACAGGCACCTTAAATAGTCAGGCACCCAAGGGGCTTGCCACTTGGTTTGCGGGTTTAATGCCAGTGACAGACCCAAAAGTTGTGGTTAGTGCGGTGGTCGTCAATGGTGATCGCTGGGTTATAAAAGGCTCACATCTTGCAGCCGAAGGTTTTCGGCTCTGGGAAGAGTATTTAAGAAAAAAACAACGATATTATGGTCTTAGGTAACTCCAAATAAATGTCCTACCCATTGATGGTTAATTTTAGTACAGTTCTGGCCTGTGATTGCGCACTCT
>JABSRF010000137.1 GCA_013215275.1 Oligoflexales bacterium
GCATCCGTTTCTACCAAAATATAGCGTTCTGATCACACATGAATAGTGGGTAGAATATTTATTTGGAGTTACCTAAGATCTTATTATGGTCGCTAAATTATGCAAGCCAGCTATTGGGATGATCAATTCAAATGCCCAAGTTTTGCTTGAGGAGCCCCTATGGGTTTTTGATAGCGAAAGTAAGGAAAGTCTAAGGCTGTCAAAGGGGTATTGCCAAGGAGGAGGTCTGCAGCTTTTTCTGCAATCATCACCACAGGAGCATAGATATTGCCATTTGTGATGCTGGGCATTACGGAGGCATCAACGATTGCTAAGCCCTCCATGCCATGGACTTTCATGCTTTTTGGGTCCACCACAGCATCCTGATCAGTTCCCATTTTGCAGGAACAAGAGGGGTGGAGAGCAGTCTCGGCATCCTTTGCAACCCAATCAATGATATCCTGATCGCTTTTCACATTAGGGCCTGGTGATATCTCACCTCCATTGAAGGGTTCAAGGGCTTTTTGGCTCAAGATTTTTCTGGAGATGGTGATGGCTTCAACCCATTCATGGCGATCTTGCTCGGTGGATAGATAATTGAATCTTAGCTTAGGGTGCTGCCTTGGGTCGTCAGACTGAATCTTAACGCTTCCCTTTGAATTGGAATACATCGGACCCACATGCACCTGATACCCATGGCCAGATGTTGGGGCGCTGCCATCATAGCGGACCGCTAAAGGCAGAAAGTGGAACATTAAATTGGGGTATTCCACCTCTTCGTTGCTGCGAATAAACCCGCCAGCTTCAAAATGATTTGTCGCAGCTGGCCCTTTGCGAAATAACCATCGAAAGCCGATGTCAGGCTTACGCCACCATTTCATGGCAGGGTTCATCGACACGCTCTGGGTACAGGCATGTTGGATATAGACCTCCAAATGATCCTGGAGGTTTTCTCCCACTCCTGGCAGATGTATGAGAGGTTTAATCCCTAAACCTTCAAGCTCTTGGCTATTACCGATTCCTGAAAGCTGGAGGATCTGAGGGGTGTTGATGGCACCTGCACATAACACGACCGTCTTAGCGTAGGCCTTATGCTCCTGGTTCTTTGCGTCATAGTACGCCACCCCCGTGACCTTATTGCCCTCTGTGATCAGCTTAGAGCTTAGCACCTTCGTTTGGAGATGGAGGTTAGGCCGGTTTTTTATGGGATGGTAGTAAGCGCGGGCAGCACTCAAACGCCTACCTCCCCTAATATTGCGGTCAAATAAGCCAAAGCCCTCTTGCCTGTAGCCATTGACATCCTCAGTGGAGGGGTACCCAGCCTGCCGGGTGGCTTCTAAAAATGCTGAGAACAATGGGTTGTTTCCAGGGCCTCTTTCTAGGGTGAGTGGGCCAGCATCACCACGCCAGTCATCCTTGGCAGCGGTTGCATTTTCCATTTTTTTGAAATAAGGGAGGCAGTGCTTATAATCCCAATCCTCCATACCTTTCTCGTTGCCCCACTTCTCGTAATCCTGTGGGTTACCACGTTGAAATATCATTCCATTGATACTGCTTGAGCCACCCAAGACTTTTCCTCGGGCATGATACACTCTTCGGCCATTCATATGGGGCTCTGGCTCTGACTCATAGCACCAATCGTAGCGTTTGTTTCCAATAGGGATTGTGAGTGCAGCGGGCATGTGGATAAACAAATCCCAGAGGTGATCGAGCCTCCCGGCTTCTAACATAAGCACCCTTCGCTCTGGGTTAGCAGTAAGGCGATTCGCCAATACGCAGCCAGCAGAACCTCCACCTACAATGATAAAATCATAGCTATTTCTGCCCATCCTACTCCTCCCTATTGATTGCTAGGTTTTAGTTTGTTCGAACGAGTGCGTCTCCTGGTTTGCCTAATTCAAATTTTGCAAGATCTTCTGCTAAGAACAACTGCCCATCAAAATGTTCCTTAGCCAAGGCTTCGATACTGGGAAACGCATCAAGCCTTGGGTCATGATACCTGGGGCTAAAATGAGTGAGGACGAGGTTTTTTACCTTTGCTTCTTGTGCCACTTTTGCAACCTGCTCAACAGTTGAATGAAAAAGCTTGCGAGGTAACTTCTCAAAATCCGAGTGAGTATAGGTAGCCTCATGCACAAATACATCTGCATGCTCAAGGAAAGGGCTCACAAGGCTTGGATTCACATTGTCTCCACCAACAATGAGTACGAGGGGTTTTTTAGGTTTGCTTAGGAAATCTTCACCATGGAAGGAACGGCCATCTTCTAAGGTGATGGTTTTTCCAAGCTGTAAATCTTTATAGAGATGACCTTCAGGTATTCCTAAGCTCTTCGCTTTTTCCACCAGAAAGGTACGGTGAGGTTTACTCTGTTCGAAACGATAAGCATAAGAAGGAATGTTGTGCTTTAGGCTAATCGAGCTCACCTTAAACCCAGGGATTTGAGTCGAAAAATCGATTCCTTTTGCGATTTCGTTGAACTTCAGTTCAAAATCAAGGTTACAGAACGTGGCATCCAAGCTGTCTTGAACAAACTTTTGAATTCCAGCAGGGCCAGTCACTGTCACAGGCTCTTTCGAGCCTAGCAGAGAACGACTTGCTAATAGCCCAGGAAGGCCCAAGGTGTGATCACCATGCATATGGGTGATAAAAATATGCTTGATGCGAGTGATGGCGAAACTAGACCTCATGAGTTGGTGTTGGCTTGCCTCACCACAGTCAACAAGGATCTGGTCTTTCAAAGGCAAGAGGCGCAAAACTAGGCCAGTTACATTTCTGGACTTAGAAGGAATTCCTGCAGAAGTGCCAAGGAACTGCATCTCTATCATATTGAACTTACTCCGCTTTATTCGGCTAGGTTTCAAACTCACAGCAGCATACTGGGGCTCATAGTACAATTATTTTGGAATGTTAAGCAATAATGACTTGCAGCCAAAATGTTGCTAAACCAGCCAGAGGAGGTTTTATGGTTAGGTTTTTCTGTTTCCCGTGTCTCATTTTTATTTTGTCGTTTCATAATGTGTTAGCTGGTGAAATCAAAGATCAGACCCATTGTGATCTTGTTGGCCCCAATGAAAAAGTATTGAAAAATCTTAGCTCCTACACCGAGTGCCACACGGAGTGTGCTAAAAGCCAGGATTGTCAGGGCTATGTGTTTGTAAGTCATTGGAATCGCTGCTTTCTAAAATCAGAGGTGAAGAGGCTTGCCAAGGTTAATCTCATCTCGGGCCTTCCTGGGCTGAAAGCGAAAATGGACCAGGATCACAGCGGTAAGGATATCAAGCAAGAATCAGCAATAAATGCAGAAGAGTGTCAACAAAAATGTAAAAAATTTGGCGCTTGTGCGGCTTATACATACATTAAAGGCTACCAAACCTGCTGGTTGAAAAAAAAACCTGGCAGCTTCCGCCCAAAAGTGTTTTATTGTGGCAGAAAATCGTAATTGTCCAACTGGGGTTCATGCATTTGTAATAAAACTTTTGCTAAAACCTGGAAGTCTAAGAGTTGGTTTGAAAGGTGGGCCATGAAAGCAAGTAAATCTATTGTTGTACTGTTTCTTTTGCAATCAGTTTTATGGAGTGGTTGCGAACCTGAACAAAACCAGTCAGGTGAAGTGACTCAGGTTAAAGAAGACGATAAAAAACCAATTGATGTCTTTGTGAAGAAAGCCCAAAAGCAAAAGCTTTACACACCTTTAGAGTTTGCAGGCCTTATAAAAGCAAGTGAAGAGCTTAGGATATACACTCAACTATCTGGAACGATCAAGAGAGTCCATGTGGATGAAGGCAGTAAGGTCGTCAAGGGGCAAACCCTCTTTTCTGTAAC
This sequence comes from Oligoflexales bacterium, assembly GCA_013215275.1. GTDB lineage: Bacteria > Bdellovibrionota_B > Oligoflexia > Oligoflexales > Bog-1112 > JABSRF01. Next base: position 3,803 of record JABSRF010000137.1, read on the forward strand.
TCCCAATGGGCTAGGACTTGCTTATCAGGAACACCAGATTAAGGCTCCAAAGTCAGGAGTTTTAATTCGGTTGGAAGTTGAAAATGGACAGCATGTTGCCGCTCATCAGGAGCTTGGTTTGGTGACAAGCTATAAAGGTTTTGAAACGATTATCTATGGGACAGAGTCCGACCTCGCATATATCAAAAGAGGCACCCGCCTTCAGGTTGTTTTATCTCCTTCAACCCCATTTGAGGAGACCACTTCTGGTGAGGTCACACAAGTGGCTGTTAGCCCGGATTTAGAGACCCTTGCTTACAAAATAAAAGTGAAGATTCTATGCGCAAGTCATGAGCCTTGTCGTAAGGGCTTAAAGATTGGTGCACTGACACGGGTAGAGGCAAGGCAAAATGAACGTTTGAGCTATCTTATTCCATCGAAGTACCTACATAAAAGGGCAACTAAGATCATTGTTGTAGAGGACAACAAAGCTAAATGGAAAGACGTAAAAACAGGTGAGGTTTTTGGCGATCAAACGGAACTTATTTCGGGGATAGACGAGGAGAGCATCATCGTTAGCTCTTATGCAAAACGCCCGACGGAAGGAGAAAGCGTCCATATCGTTCAGAATGAAGAAGAGCAAAAACCACTTTCAACTGCACCTGATCAGAAAAGTACCCACCTTTAGCCTAGATAGAAAGAGAGTTCATGTTAAAACGTCTTTATGGGAATCCTGCTAGCATTATCTGTATGTGTGTGATGGTTATGCTAGGTGGTATCATTAAGTTTTTTAGTTTGCCAGTTGCCCTTTATCCTGACACGACCAAACCAGTGCTTTTTGCTAGCTTAAGGCCTTATACCGTCAAGGTCGAAGACTTTAAAACCGAGTATGGTAGAGCAATTGAAGCTAAGATTATGGCCTTGGATGGAGTCTCTGAGGTTGAGGGGCAGTACCGTAAAGGTCGCATAAGCTGGGAGATTAGTTTTGATTGGGATACTGATAAAGACAAGGCTCAATCAGATGTCAAAGCAGCTTTGAGTACTTTTGAATCTCAATTTCCTAAAGAGTGGCAAAACTTTGATTACTATTTTAAAAGCAACAATAATGCCCGAGTCTTCCTAGCTGCATCTTCCGATAAGTATAGTAATGATGAGTTGTGGAGCCTTCTGCAGGATCGACTTAAGAGCAGCCTTGAGCGTATTGAAGGCATTGAAAACGTTTTTATTGTCAAGCCTTTCGAGGAAAAGATAAAAATCGAGCTAAACTATGATGCGCTTTTGCAATATGGGATTGCCCCGGAGAAAGTATATGCAGCCATTAAAGCCACAGAGTACGATAAAAACTTACCAAGGCTAAAATCTAAGGGAGGGGATCGCTTTCCGATCTCAATTCCCAGGAAAGATCAGTCCCTAGAAGATTTGAAGCGTACGGTCGTTCAGCAAAACGGAGCGAAGGTTTTTCATGTGAGCGATGTTGCCCATGTGATGCTTGAACCCATCCCTCCGCGCAATTTGTTTAAAGGAAACGGCAAGCGTGCCCTCATCATAGGAGGGTCAGTTAAGTCTAATGCCAATATTGCAAAAGCATGCAATGAGTTTGAAGAACAGGCAGTCACAGGAGCAAAGGAAATTGACCCAGGCATTCAAACTCAGGTCCTGGTCAACCCTTCTGAATTTATCGAAGAGGCCATTGAAAACATTGGGCAGTCGGTACTCCTAGGTATTGGAATTGCAACTTTAGTAATTTTCCTGTTTCTTGGATCTTTGCGCTTTACCTTGGTGATCGCTGTATCGATTCCACTCTCCCTCGTAGGAGGGTTTATTGCCATGAGCCTCAGTGGCATTGAGCTAAACCTAATCTCGCTGGGTGCTATGGCTCTAGCAGTTGGGATGGTGGTCGATGGCTCTATAGTCGTGATGGAAAACATTGACCGGCATTTAGCCTTAGAACAGCCTCAAACCTTTAAGCAGCGCCTCGATGTTATTTACCATGCGGTTGTCGAAGTAAGGTCTGCAGTGATTGCTTCACTCTTGACCACCATCATTGTCTTTGCCCCTTTGACTTTTACAGCCCCTTTGGCAAATGCCATCCTCGGTGATTTGGCGAAGGTTATCGTCTGTGTCCTCTCAATCTCGGTCGTGGTCACTATGTTGGTTGTACCCCCTCTTATGATGATTCTGCGCTCAGGAGGACAAAAGAAAAAGCGGGGCATCTACATGATCGCAAACTGGTTCCAAAAACTGGTGGATTTTGGTGAGTACCTATACCTAAGGACCTTGAGGTTATTATTAGCTAAAAAACCAGCAGTATATGGATTTTGCTTGAGTGCCCTGAGCCTTCTTTTAGGGGCTTACCTTCTAGTGAGCGAGCAGGTTAAGAGGGAAATTTTAGCAACTCCTGACACTGACAAAGTATGGCTAATGGCTTCATTTCCCAATCAAGAGTATGAAATTGAAGAAGTCGATGAGATGATAGCTCCGATTGAGAAGTCGGTGCGTGATGAATTCGATTCTGATATTAAAAGCTTTCTAAGCTTCGTTCATAAAGAAGGGGTAAGCATCTTATGCACTCTCAAGGACAAGAAGCTAGTAAAAGAGTTTAAGAAAAAATTAGAACTGAAATATGTCAGTACGCCCAAGATTCACTACTATGTCTCCCCATGGAATCCAACCTCACTTGAGATTCCAAGCCCTCCCCTGATGGAGATACGGATTGCAGGTAAAGATGGAGCTGCCAAAAGAGACACCCTCGAAGCCATCGAAACCGTGGCTAGAGGGGTGGAGGAGATCGGAGATGTACGTAGCTTTCCAAGAAACTTTACGACGAATGACTATGAAATAAAGTATAAAGAAGATACGATTTCTTATCTTAAGAAAGACCCTAAACTGGGATTTTCCGAGTCTTCCCTTGAACAGCTGATTTCTTTCGCACTCAACTATAGAGATGTCAAGGACGTTTACTTTGATGGTTACCGAGACCCTTTAAAGGTAGAGCTAGGCTTCCCCGAGTTTACCTTAGAAGGTCCCAATGCAATTAAAAATCTGCTTATCAAGGTTGGCTCGCAGATTCTACCTCTTAGGCATCTACTTCAAATTGAGTCAAACCGTCAATGGGGGGAGTACTACACTGAGCGAGGCCGTGAGGAGTTTAAGGTTCAGCTTTACGTAAAATCCTTTGCTGAGGATCAAAAACAGGGCGTTAAGGATAAGCTGGTTAATGCATTGCTTGATCACCCTGACATCGAGCGCAGCCTTGTGGATTTTGAGGATACTGAGCGAGAAATCAATGAAAATATTTACTCGCTTGTCTATGCTCTGTTTCTGGCTCTTGGACTCATTTGGGTTGTGATTAGCCTGCAGTTTGGTAGTTTATGGCAGACTACGGTCATAATGGGGGCTATCCCTCTAGGCTTTATAGGGGTGGGATTCTCCCTTTACTTTTTTCAAAGCACCCTCTCGGTAAACTCGATGTTGGGCTGCATTCTTTTATGTGGGACAGCTGTGAATAACTCAATTTTATTTGTTGATTTCTATAATAACCTAAGAAAACAGCAAGATGCTCATTTTGTTGATGTGCTCATTGAAACTGCAAAACTAAGATTTAGGCCAATCTTAATCACCACAGCCACGACCATCTTAGGAATGATTCCGATCGCTGTCGGTTATGGAAGTGGTGGAGAAATCTTGCAGCCTTTAGGTATTGCAGTCTGTGGTGGTCTTGGGATTTCAACGTTCTTAACGCTTATTGCTGTGCCAGTTATGATTGCAATTGGAGAAAGGCTAAAGGGTTCTTTTCAAACGAAACCTGATGCTCGTGTAATCGTCAGCTGTATCTTGCTTTTGGGATTAAGCCATGGGCTTGCTTTGGATTCTTCTGCTAATGCCGAAGCCCTGGGCAAAACTCTTAGCGTAAAAGAACTTGAAGCCCTAGCATTGAAGCAAGGCTTGCAGCTTAAACAATCCGAGTCATTACTGAAAAGTGTGGACTATAACGAGAGGGCAACCTGGGGCAGTGTGCTACCAAAGCTTGGACTTAGTGCAAGTGCTACCAAAAGCAGTGATGGAGGCTCCTGGGCATCCCAATCGTTTATCACAGCGACCGAGGAAATCCCTAACCCCTTTCATTTGTCATTAAGCTTGGACTTGGTCGATATCAAGAGGAAAGCAGGCGTCAATAGAAAAAATAAGGAAGCAGCTTTACTCGTAAAGGATGTAAGAAACCGGTATTTGAAAATCTTATTGCTGGCGCATAGACTCGAAAATGCCTCAAAAAACGAGGAATTACTCGCCAAAGTAAAGGAGCAAAACAAAGTCAGATACAAAGGCGGATTCATTCATAAGATCGATGTTTTAAAGTCAAACATGCAGTATGATAGCATCAAATTACACAAGCAAAATACTGCTCTTGAGCTAGCATCAGAGTATGAAAACCTTTTTGCAAGCTTGGGGCTAAGTCCTGTGGATAGTCAATTTAAGGTGTCGGGAAGCTTGATTTTGGAGGCACAAAAAAAACTCGTCAATATTGACCCTCAAGTATTAGCTAAGCTAGCTAAAAAGACTGAAAACTTCAGCTTACAAGAGAAAGAACTCGATATTCAGAGAGCGAATTTCGAGGCGGAGCAGGTCAAAAACCAATACCTACCGACTTTGTCAGTTAGTGCAAGCAAGCCTCTTGGAGGAGAACGCCATGAGGGGGGTGTAAGCCTTCAGGCAGGCCTCAACTGGCAGCTGTTTTCAGGAGGGAGCACCTACTATGAGTACCGCCGCAAAGTTGAGGTGAGGGAGCAGGCTAAGCTTGAAGCTGAAAATGTAAAACGGCAAGCAAATCAGTTTTTTGTTGCTCAGATGGCAAATATGCAGGTTTTCCAGCAGAAGATTGCAAGCCAATCTAGCATTGTTGATTCCTGGCGTGAAATTGTTAGGGTCGGGCGCTCTCGCTACGGTCAAGGGCTCATTAGTTACAAAGAGCTGAGTGATGATATTGGAAGTTTTTTGAGGGAAGAGGAAAAACAGCTTGAGCAAGTGTACCAGCTTGCAAACCTGCTCGCAGGTTTTGTGTTTGAACTCGGTCAAAGTGAGGTCTTCTACGAGTTCTTTAATGATCTTGGGCTGCCAGCAGCTAAATAAAATCTACTCAAATATATTATTGACAGCGATCTTCCTCTTTTATAATCATTTCCTATAGTTAGTCGCTGTAGCGAAATATAAAATACCTTTATTTAAAGGCTTTTGACTTCATATAGCTCTTTACTTACTTT
>JABSRF010000138.1 GCA_013215275.1 Oligoflexales bacterium
TTATAGCATTCAATAACAAGTTTTAGTTTTACTTATACAAAGCTATTTTTGGTCTGGACAGTGGGGTCCACTTCAGTTATCCCTAGTTGGAGCCCGGGTAGAGTAACGATGCATTCTTTTGCAATAATTTCATTGTTAAAACTCTTAGTCTGCCATCTATATCATCGTTGTCAATATAACAGCCTCTTAGATGTCGAACCTTTGAGGCATGAGGCTTGTAGGCAGTCCTTCCATGGAGCACTCGATGATTATTCATGACGAGGATGCTCCCAGACTCTAATTTGAATCTTAAATTATACTCTTCGCTATTGAGTAATTCGAAAAACAGGCTTCGGGCTTTATAAAAACGATCTAGCTGCCCTTTGCTGAGCAGTGGTGCATAATCTACCCGACTTGAGAAGTGAATTCTTTCTGGCTCCCCTTTTTGGTTAGCTTTAATCAGAGGGAACCTATTCTCAAGAATGGAGTCCTTGGATACAAAGATAAACCTCACTTTAGTTTTGCATAATATCTCATAATCATCTGGATGCTCCTGCTGTAATTTTTTTGCAACTGCAAAACCATCCACTAGAGTGGATAAGCCACCTTCGCATTCGTTTTCCAAAGCATGGAGGATCTGGGTTCCAGGAGCGGGAAAACGGTATGGGTTGTCAGTATGGGGGCTCAAAGCTTGATTAGTATAAGCTAGGTCTTCCTTCTCAGAGTTTGGCTTTTCAAGCACATCAAATATTTTGCCAAAATTTGTGGTTTTGATCGGTCCAATGGACTCTGCAAACTCAACGGTTGCCTGAGGGGTGCGAGGGGCGTTTTCTACAATGACAAAGCCAAACTTCTTTAGGGCTTCTAGCAGCTTGAGCCAAGAGAGGTCTGATTTTGACGTTTTGTCAGGGTAATCCTGCTTCGGTAGCTCGCTTAGGCTAGTGTTCCAACATGTTGGTTCAACTCCGCTATTAGGCGCAGATAAGGATCCCTTGTGCTCATAGAGGATATCCTTGATCGAGAAGCGGCTCAAGCATCCATCGCTGAATTTTACGGTAAGGGTCTTATGATCACTGATGCTTGCTTCAGTGACGGTCAAAGAGGAGGGAATGGTATTGGGATCATAGAGCCTTTGAAAGTTTTGAGGGTCGAGGCAGTTTTCACTGGAGGCACGCTCGCGCAACCACAGGGGATGAAGCTCAATTTGTTGTCCTTCGTCGGTCTTAAGCCAAACTTGGCTACCCTTCGCAACAAGGGCATTAGCCGAATCAGTCATACCCACTCCTTCGTCCACCTAGATTTTTATCCACCTCCAAAAACTGCGCTGCTTAAAGGCCTTGCAGGCAGATTTTCAGGGGAGTTACAAACGAACCCCTTGCAGTGGATTTAACATTATTTTTTATAGTGTTTCATGAAGGGTTAGGAAGGACAAGCAAGATCCGCAAGGCTACTTACCTCGCCAGAATTTTGGTAAGAAAATGACAGCGACAGCGAATACCTCAAGGCGGCCTACAGCCATCAGGATGCATAGGAGGGTTTTGCTGCTAGCTGAGAACCATCCGTAGTTTTCCATAGCCCCTACTCCTGCTAGCCCTGGTCCAACATTACAAATTGAAGCTAAGGTTGCGGTGAGGGCAGTGGCTGCGTCTAAGTCTTGCTCGATTAGGAGGAGGAGAACACTGGCAAGGCCAGTCAAAACAAATATAACGGTGATATAGGATAGCACTGCAATTCTTTGGGAGTCATTGAGGATGTGCCCTCCAATCCTGATCGGCCTGAGAACATGGGGTCTGTAAGATTTTTCGAGTTCTAGGCCTATGATTTTGCTAACACTTAAAAGGCGGATGACTTTGATGCCTCCACAGGTTGAGCCTCCACAGCCTCCAATGAGCATTAAAAAGACGAGGATAGCCTTAGCACTGTTTCCCCATTGGTCGAAGTTTACAGTCGCAAAGCCAGTGCCTGTTTGGATTGATAGAGTTTGAAATAGTGCATCCCGTGCCCGAGCCAAGGGTTCCAATGAGGCTTCGGTTCCATTGGTTGTTTGGTAGGGGGTGTCCCAAATGATAATGAGAATGCAACAAAATGCTGTCAGGGTAATGGCAAGGTATAGTAGCAGCTCACTATTTTTGAAAACGTGGGCATATTGTCTTTTAATAAGGGAGTGATAGAGGCCAAAGTTGACCCCTGCAATTAGCATAAACAGACAGATAATCCACTGAACTGCTGGGCTAAGGGCACCTACGCTGGCATTGTAACTAGAGAAGCCTCCACTGGATAGGGTGGCAAAGGTATGAACGAAATTATCAAACCAGGTCATGTGAGGGTCTGCAATTTTGAGGAAGACCATCTCTAAAAAGGTAAATAGCAAGTATATCACCACCAACCAACGTGCGGTTTCCCTTATGCTAACCTGATTTCCTCCCCCAAGGCCTGAAGCCTCCACATGATAGAGTTGTTTTGTGCCTCCAGCGATTCCCGGTAAAAGGGCTACGAAGATGACGACAATGCCCAGCCCTCCAAGCCAGTGGGTAAATGCTCGCCAAAGCAGGAGGCCGTTAGGGATCGACTGTACCTGAGAGAGGATGGTGGAACCGGTGGTTGTAAGGCCACTCATGGCCTCGAAATAGCAATTTACGTAGGACTTGAAGGCAGCGTCAGCCCCAAAAGGAAACTGATGCTGTAAGGCCCACAACCAAAAAGGCAGAGCAGATATTCCTGCCCCGATAAACCATGTGAGAGAGACGAGAAGGAGGGCTTCTCGGCGTCCTAGGTAAGCCTCACTTTTCCTACCCACGTACTTTAGGAGCAGGCCTAGAAAAAGTCCGATCGCAATGGTTGCCACAAAAGCATTGATAACATGATGATGGGAGATGATGTTGCTGGCATCTGTGTACTTTTCTCCCAGGGCCCATAATAGCCCCATAACCATAGCGATGCTTAACAGCAGGAGAAGCTGCCCGAGGATTTTAGCGATGAATGTTAAGTTTATTGGGTTCATGATTTCACAAACATTTTTTTAAGGCGTTTCCCAAGGTTAGGAGGGCCGACAATTACCAGGGTGTCATCCTTGTGTATTTCGTCATCGGGAGATGGAATAATTTTTTCTTCATCTCTTGTGATGGTAGCAATAAAGGTGCCTTTGGGCATCTTAAGATTTTTAAGAGGAATTCTAAGGGACCTTCCGTTTTCAGCAAAAACCTCATAGAGGAAGGCAATATTCGGAGCTAAGGTTGCCATGCATTTTACTTGGGAATCATCAACGATTTTTAGGAGCTCTCTTGCAGCAACGATACGAGGGCTAAAAGGAAGGTCAATGCCTATATTTTCAAGCAAATTCAAAAAAGTGGGAGCATGCACAACTGTAGCGGCTATTTCGACTCCCAGCTTTTTAGCTTGCAATGCTGACAAAATATTATGCTCATCATCGTCGGTCGCAGATATAAAAGCATCACAGCGTTCTAACTGCTCAGCTCTAAACTGTGCTGGGTCTGTAGGGTTCGTGGATAATACCGTATAGCGAGGGTTTTCTTCGGAAAAAACAAGTGCTTTGTCACGGTCGGGTTCAAATATTCTGATTTCAAATCCAAGCCGGCTCAAATCAGCTATCAGCCACTCAGTCAGTGGTGTGGAGCCTAAGATTGCAATGTCTTTTCTTGAGTGGCTTTTGCTTTGTGAGAAAAGCCTCTGCGTCGCTTGAAACAGCCCCTTGCTGCTGATGATGGTGACGATATCTCCAGCTGCTAATCGAGTTTTAGCGTCAGGGATAAACGCTTGCAGCCCCTGTCTACTGACAACTGCGAGTCGAACGCCTAGGGGTAGGTCCATTTCACTAAGCATGATGCCAATGGATGGGCTATCTTCAGGAACTTTATAACGGTGCATTTCTAAATCGTGGCGGTCGAAGTTTTCAACCTCCAGTACAGAAGGGTCCGCCAAGTTTGCGACAATCCCTTCGGATGTGAGCTTTTCGGGGCAGATCAGGTGATCAATCCCAAACTCCTGTAAAAAACAAAATTTGTCTTCGTGGAGAAAGTCTTTGTCATGGATGCGGGCAATGACTTTCTTGGCCCCTTTCCTTTTGGCAATTGCTGCTGTAAGTAGGTTTACTTCATCGCTATCTGTAGCAGCGATCAGAGTATCGCAGGTGTCTACCCTCGCTTTGTGAATGGTATCAGGAAGGCAGCATGATCCTGCAATACTGGTGATATCAACATTTTCTTCGATAGCTTGTAATTTCTCGCTAGATATATCCACGACACAAATGTCGTAACCTTCTTTCGCGAGAACCTCGGAAGCATAGCGGCCGATTTCTCCTGCTCCACAGATAACAATGCGCTTCATGGTTACAATCCGTTTGGAAATTGATCGATTGCGATAGACTCACTTGCTCGAATTTGGGTAAATGCTTCCGCATAAACTTTCAGGACCTCAAGGCTGTAGTGAAACCGTTTGACCGCATCCTTGATTAATTGATCCTGTGGGTCTTGATATTGTTTACAGAAGTTTGAGGCATTGCGAATGATTAGGTGGTCGGGAATATAGCAGATCCTGGAGTTCTTATAGGAGCTTGTCCGCATTTCGTTAATGGGGTAGCTCCCTGCAATGCCGGCAGACACACTGATCAGAAGTGCAGGTTTATGAGCAATGCACTTAGAGTCACAGTAAAGAAAAAAGTTTTTTAAAGCTGGAGAGGCCATGCCATGCCATTCAGGGGTGATGACAACCAGTGCATCACTGGAGCTTAATTCAGAGTGAATGGGCTTCCATATTTCTTCAAGCTGGGAGTCGGATATCTGGTCGTCCCATAGGGGGAGAGGGTGATTCTCTAATTTAAGATGGAAGGTTTCTACAGCACCCCCTGTGTTAAAGTATGTTTCGGCAAAGCTACCAACTTTGGCACTGTTTGAGTTTTGGCGTTGACTACCACTAAGGATCGTAATTTTCATTGCAAGCTCCGCTGGTGTACTGGCTCGTAAATTGGTGAATAAGGTTGGGGTTGCGATTGATTCCGCATCGTCTCTACAAATAGACTCGCGATGTGTTTAGCGAGTTCCTTATTATTCGGATAGTCCAGGCGTTGATAGAATTGACTAAGAGTCTCTAGCTTTTTAATTTCTAGGGTATGCATCCTGTATGCCAACAGGTGGCCTAAGAAAAAGAGAGAGTATCCTTTTAAGAAGCGGTCGAGATTTTTGCTATTAAACTTCCATGCTTTCTGGGTAAATTGAAAGTAGACTTCCACAAAATCGGGTAAATCATCTTGATACAGGTCAATTGCAGATTCAATATCGCAAATAGATTTAAGGCCGACAAAGCTCAGGATTTTGATCAGGTATTCAATAAAAAACTTATCGTCTTCTAAACAAAGTCCAAGATTATCTGCGATCCTATCGTCTAAGCTTTCTACCTTTTCACTGTCGATAAAAGATGACAGAGAGAGAGCGTCGATACTAACAGATTGAGATTTCTGAGCAATGCGAGTACTGAGGTCCTGTTCATAAGACCTTAGGTATTTCTTTATCGCCACGAACTCTTCGTCTGCGATTTCAAGTAGCCCTGCTAGCCTCGAAAACTTCCTCCTCATATGACTAGGAATACTCTCTGCTGACTTATAGCCCAGGTCATGCTCTATCTCCGCCCAGGCGTGCTGCAGTATTGTCCGAATTTGGATTTCAATGGGAATTCCTAGGAGGTCGGAAGGTACGGCTGCTTTGGCCGGCAAGGTAACCACATAGTGGAGCGAGCTGTAGCCAAATTGAGAGCTGTCTAAAATACGGCGTTTGTCGATTGAGTGACTTAAGTCAACTTGGAAGTTAGCTTCGATGACTGAGGCGATCTGCTCAATCCCATCTTCAAAATAGGTGACCACCCTAAGTGCGCATAAATCTTTGATTTCATTTATATTTTGATAAGTTTTGTCCGGCCTTAGGATCTTGGCCTTGAGGCTCTCAGGAGCCTTAATACGGCTGGTGAGGCTGTGGACTTTGAGTTTGTGGAGTTTGAGCAACGAGGCTAGATAATCTGAAACGAAAGATTGAAGCTGTTGATAGATTGAAAAATTGTTGGTGTAATCATCGAGAATTACGTCTGTTTTCAACTCTAACTGCCTTTCGCTGCTGTATTTAACTTACCATAACCCAAAAGTGGTTTAAATCGATTAGCATTAGATGCCGAGTTTAAGGCAACTGCCAAAAAAATCAAGCATGGAGCAACGATTGTTTTTGAATGGCCTTAACTGGATCAGGGCGCTTAGGCTGACGGCATGTGACCTTCCACTTAGAAGGGTCGGCATCTTGCCATTACTGGCTTTTGGGTCGGTTTTGGGGCTCACCTCATGCATACCTTATTCGATTCTACAAAGGCAGGAATTTCAGGACAAAGAAAAAGTAGCGATTACCTGCGAGTGGATCAATAAAGGTTTTCATTTCAAAAGGCTCGTTTTCTGTGAGTCCTCGCAGCAATATATGGTTTTATATCATAAAGAGCCTTGGCTAACTTACGAAAAAGCCCACTTCCAAAGGTACTTAAGTTACTTACTAAAAAATTATTTTAAGGAAAGTAATTTAAACTTGTCGAGATTTCATTTCTCCAAAGTTTCAGTGTGGATTCATGCTGAGTCCCTAGCACCAGAAAATGTCTCATACTATGTTCAGATCGCAGACTTACTGGTGCACCTACCCCTTTACCCAAAACAATGGAAAATTGATAGGCAAAACACCTATTATTTTGTGGAAAAAGAACCACACTTCCCCTATGCCACCCACCGTAAACTTGCCGTCGTCGATATCGAGTTAAATACAGAATCAGATTTCCCGAAATTTCATTCTTTGATGAGGAGTGAGTTTCCCAAAGCTAGGGTGGTGAGTACCACATTTCCTTTGGTTCGCATTAAAGTCCCTGTTTTTCAAGAGGTATCGTATAGTTCGAAGATTTTTTATCACCCAGAGGGCAGTAAATTAATAAAGGATATTAGGCCTGTATCTGCTCCAGGAATAAAGATTGGTGATTTGAAAAGGATGAGTCAGTTTGATTTGTATCTGACGAGCGAAGAGAAAAATATCAAAGCCAAATAAGCGGTTGATTTTGCGGGATTTCGATTCTTCCTACCAAACCAAGAGTAAGCGTTAAAGACGACAAAAATATTGTAGGAAAAAAATTAAATGCCTTTTTCTTATACGTAACAAACTGAAATTAATTATATATAATATCAATAGAAAAATAAGCTAATTTTTTAAATGATAATATCCGAATAGAAATATAGTTGCGGTTACTGAGTATAAAAGGTACTGCAAAAACCTACCAGAGAATTTAAGTGACTCAGGTCACTCAGCAAGTAAAACCATTCCCTCAATCCACACTTTTTTTCACCTTTCTCCTCTATTTTTTATTTTTCTGGAGGAGGCCTTTTTCAATTCTAGAGTTAAAAAATGTTAACCCCAGCCTCCACTGCCGACTTTCTGCTTACCTTTAGTGTTCTTGGTCAAAGTAACATCAGATGCCTTCATGGAAATTTCACTTTTTGGAGCTATATTAACCAATAGAATAAGTATAATTGCAAAAATTGACTTCATCTTAAATACCTTTCGGAAATGATCGTGAAGGCCGTTGTTTAACTCATTTTTACCTCAATTGCGAGGGAATTTGATGCTTCAATTGTAAAGTGCTGGAATAAATATTGATGAAGTGGAAGATGTATGCATTATGTCATATGTAAGGAAGGTTCGAGAAGGTTTTTCCAACCGTCGCGAAGTCTCTCCGTAAGGTTTTACAATGGGTTTCTCGTTAAAGCAAAAGTCATAAAAACTCCCTATTAAAACCTAAGATGCAAAAAATGCCGAAACTCAGTTGGTTTTGGTTGCATTGATTTCGATCTTGATAAAAGGAATGATATGGCTATTGAGTTTGAATACCAATACCTCGATTTTTGTGAGCAAAGTATCAAGGAAATTTTACAGGATAATGGTGGAAAGCGTTTGTACAAACCAACCTTGATTAGGGCAGCAAACCGCTATTTCCTCGACTCTGATGGAAAACCAACTGGATTTGTCCGAGTTCGTCATGAGCTTAAAGGTCTTGTCCTGACACACAAGAAATTTAGTTCGGGTTTTAGCCAAGAGACAGAGCTACATTTAGGGAAGGGTGTGAGTTTTGAAAAAAGTTTAGAATTTATTAAGGACATAGATTTTGGCCATAATACAAGAATCGAAACGGTAGAGAAATACCGAGAAGAATGGTGTTTGCCTATAGAAGGTATTAACGAGATTGTATTTGATAAATGGCCTGGACTCCCTACCATCCTCGAAATAGATTGCAAAGATAAACCAACGCTGGAAAAACTTCAGAAACTACTGAATTTGGAACAAAAAAAATCTTATACTGCAGGGTGTTTTTACATCTATGAAGATCTTTATGGTATTCCCAGTAGCATCTTGTTTCAATCTTCCCTGGAGTTTGAATCTGTGAAAAGTGAATTAGGAAGGTATGCTTCTAGAAATAAAGATATTTTTGAAGAAAATGCTGCACGCCCTTCCGACGTTTAAAAGGGTAAGCAATGGCTCGGTTATAATACTCTACTCAATCCAAATCCTGAAAAAGAAGAAATTGAAGTCTAAAACTAATTGACTTGCGATTACAAGATAGAATCAAATAGTGAATTCTTTTTAAATTTAGATGGTTGTTAATATCAAAGAAACAATACTTTTTTCAAGACAGCGTAAATATTAAATATATGATTGAGGCTTCAATTCTTCGGAAATACCAAGGTCCTTTTATTTCTAATTTACATAACAAAACCAAAATCATAGAGAAGAAACGATATTTGGAACTGGTTGACTCTCTCTAAATATCCTTGATTGCTTTCAGCAATTAAATCTGTGCATGTTGCTTAGGTAAAAAAAGCCAAATAGATTTGCATGTCTTTTTTGTTTATAACTTCACCCTTGAACGTCATTCAATTAGTGCCTAAAAAATAAGAGTTATGAAGTGGACCCCACTGTCCAGACCAAAAATAGCTTTGTATAAGTAAAACTAAAACTTGTTATTGAATGCTATAA
>JABSRF010000139.1 GCA_013215275.1 Oligoflexales bacterium
ATTTTTTTCAAGTACAATTTTTCTTTGAATTTTGGACGGCAAGATTAATTTTGCATTTTCTTATTGAATTCAAGCCTCTCTGTCCGACGAGCTAAGCTTAACGCTGCTCAAAAGGATAGCTTACCCTTCTGCCGCAAAGGCGAAAAATCAAGCTTCTGAGGAGCAGCAACAAAGCTCAGAGGGTAATGTCGTTGATTTTCATCGAATCCTTGACCTAAGCCAAGACAAGAGCAGGCTAACGAAGGTATTTTTAGAAATGGCGCGCCTTAGGAGGGAGCAGCTGCGCTTAGTAGAAAGTGCAGTCAGCCTATTAACATCAGAGAAAAATAGAGTTGACTCCAGGCAGATCTAAAAATCCTCTCTCCTTCCCTCCTAAAAACTCCCCCAATCTTCTGAGCGACTAACCCACTGCAAATTACAGTTTAGTAGGTTAGGAGCAGCCGATCAGCCACCACTTCTTTTTCCAAGCTTAGCCCATGCATTTGAAAGCGTTTTAGCATTGACCGACCACAGTTAATGCTCAATTGACGTTTAAACAAGCTTTTGGGGATATTTAAGCGACACTGGTGCTTCCCTGACTTTTTGCTTCCGTCTAAGCTCAAAACAATCTTAACGCCCCTTTTTTTACTTCGGTTAATACAATCGAACAGCTCATCCAAAGAGAATGTTTGTGCACCATAAAGGATTTTTTGGCTGTCCGCATAGGGTGGATCACAATAAACGAGATCACCCCGGTCAGCTAAGTCTATTGTTTCCCGAAAGTCGGCATGGACAAATTTGCAGCTGGAAAGTCTTTGCTTCCATACGTCTAATCGTTTGGTGAAGCTATCTGGATGAATCGGCTTATGGGGGCCTATAGGGGTCGACATATAGCCATCTGTTTTGCGAAACCTAACGACCCCTCCATAGCATGAACGACTTAAGAAGAGTAAGTCTGCTGGATTTGGATTCTTATTGTAGCGTGCTTTGATTTGCTCGTATTGGGTTTTTGCCTCACCTTTTTGGCAGAAGCTCCAGCGTTCCTGATACCATTTTGCTAAAGATAGGTGATTATTCTCAAACTGTTTCCATAATTGTGCCAAAGGTTGGAAGCCATCTGCTCCAACGCCATGCCGAGGGGCTAAGCTTGCGATGATGGCGCCACTGCCCATGAATGGCTCATAAAAGGTATGAAACTTTTTTGGAAAGTGAGAAATAATCTCTGCTGCAAACCTCTGCTTGTTTCCTACCCACTTTAAAAGCTGGACTTTCAAAGGTTCTGTAGTAAGCCTAGAACCATAAAAATTATTACTGCTCAAAGCAATTCCTCTAATGATGAGTGCTCAATGACCCAAAACTAGAAGATCAGATAGTGGCAAGCTTTGTCAATGAGCTTAAAGAGGTTTTGGATTTAGCGGCCAGGGTACAGAATTATTGGCTCCATCATTGCTATACTCTCCATCAGCATTAAGGGTTCCATTAGGTGAGAGCATAAAATCGAAGACAACATCTCCCCCGTATGGTGGAAATCCCGGTGCACGCTCTACCCACCTGCCACGGATTTCCATAGTTTCAGGATAAAAAGTTCCGGTAACGGTGCCTGTAGTGTTGCCATTCCGCCACGAGCCATCCACTTCATTGTTGGCTCCAACAGTTAAGGTTAAATCTCCGTATGAACTTCCGTAAACTCGGGAAAGTTGGTCCTGGATACTTAAGCCTGTTTCCATGTTGAATAGCTGGGAGGAATGCACATGATTTTCTACAACACCAGTGGTGCTGGTAAAAATGCTGCTTGCTTCGGCTCTCAAGCTGCTGAAGCTCTCCAACATGTTGATCCTAACGTTCCAGGGGCCCTCATTTTGAATTTGATTCACTTCAAACTGATCCGGGGTCATGGCCTCCCCAGTTGGGTGTCGCATGGTCCATGTATACATTGGTAAGTTTGGTACATCGAGCAAGCAAAAAAGGGTATCAGGCCCTCCAATTTGACAGGTCAGTGCAGCACCGTTTACTAAGACCGGGACCAAGGCCTCTTCACTATTTTCTTCACTGTCTGCTGCTTCTTCCATACCCATGCTGTTTTCAGACTTGGGCAGTTCGGGCAAATTTTCCGAAAGCGAATTGTCAACAATGAGGCTATCTTCTGAAGCCTTACCATTTGAGCTTGATGGAGCTCCAGCTTCAGTTTGTCTCGTCCTAATACGATCAATACCAACGGTGCCATCTTGATCGTTTTCCTGTTGGAAGCTAGCATTTTCTGCGGCCTGTTTAGGGTGGACAATTGTGTCATGGCCACAGGCAGGCAATAACAGCAAGGCTACTACAATAACGGGGTTTTTCATTTCAACACACTCTTCATTCACGACTGGGGTAGATTTTGTATCCTTAAAATTTACATCGGCCTGGTATTGAGATAGTTAATGGGAATACCTAAGTAACTGAAATAAAGAGAAAAAAGGGGGATGTATAATTAATACGGTCTGTAATTCAAGGGGTCAGATTTAGGCATATTCCGGGGATATTTCCATAAGATTTTGTATGGTTTAACGACAATGTATCCTGAGTCATGAGCACGCGAATCTTGAGCAGGCAATGACAGTCATCAACACGCGGTATTTGCACCGCAAATGTCGTGGTAGGGTGATCCCTTGGTCATATGCATAATGGTGATGTGAGGATTTGTAAGATTGCCTAAGCGCTTTTACTTAGCTTCAGCGTGGCAATGACATAGCCCAAACGAAAAAAAGCCCAGAAACCGCTTCCGCAACTTCTGGGCTTTAATCGCCATCCCTTCGCTAAAGCTATGGATGGTGGCGAGAGAGAGACTTGAACTCTCGACCTCCGGGTTATGAATCCGGCGCTCTAACCAGCTGAGCTACCTCGCCTCAAGACCTAGTGGATAAGATGAATAGGATAAAATGTCAAGATATTATCCATGTAGGTGGCATGGGCGAAGGTAAGTCAAAGATTATAAAAGACTATCCTTCGCCTAGATGGCTACCTTAGAGGTCATGGCGATATGGTGGTAAGGGTAGTGGGTCTAATGGTTTTGTGTCTTCGTGGTATTTCAAGGCTTTGATGAAGACGATAATCTTTTCCATATTGGTCAGCAAAGAGCAGCCTAGTTGGCTTGCTGTCTGCCTGATGGTTGATCCGCGGCTTAACTCTGTAGCTTTAAAGTTCTTAGGGCAGTTAAGCACAAGGTCAACGGTCCGGTTTCTGATTAAGCTGAGAATCTGGTCCATATCCCATGGAAGGGTTGTCACTTCAAATCCATGCTCTTGTAAAAATTTGCCAGTCCCCTCAGTTGCATAGATAGGAATATTCATATCCCTAAGGATCTCAGCAGCGGGAAGAAACTTTATCTTTTCCTTTTCCATACCAGCACTCACTAAAACCCCTTTTTGAGGCTTAGGAATATGGCTAGCCTCAAGGGCGAGGAGTAAAGCATCTTCGAAGTTGGATGCTAGGCAACCGACCTCACCAGTGGAAGTCATCTCGACCCCAGTAACTGGGTCAGCACCTTGCAAGCGAGTAAAGCTAAACATAGCAGCTTTGACGCCCACATATGGCATCTCATCTTCGATGTAGCGACTAAGCTTAGGTTTTTCTCCACGCATAACTTCTGTTGCAACTGTGGCTAAATTGAGGCCAACCGACTTCGAAATGAATGGAAATGAACGTGCAGCACGGGCATTGCATTCGATCACCTTGATGTGATTGTCGACAGCAAGGAATTGGATGTTAAAGGGGCCATTTAGCTTCAAGCCTTTCGCAATTAGCCGTCCTGCTCTCTTTACCTGTCGCACGGTCTCTACAAACAAACGCTGAGCGGGAACCACGGTCGTCGCATCACCGGAGTGGATACCGGCATTTTCGATATGCTCGCTCACAATGCTCGTTACAATTTCGCCTTTGCTTGCGACTCCATCTAGTTCAATCTCTCTTGCTCCTTGCAGGAACTGAGACACTACAATCGGATAGTCTTGCGAAATTTCGAGTGCTTGGCTCAAGCAGAGCTTCAGGCTTTCATGGTCATAAACCACATTCATCGCGGCCCCAGATAAAACATAACTCGGCCTGATTAAGACGGGAAAGCCCACGGACTCTATGAATGAGTTGAGCTGCTCCAGGTTACTGACTGCAGTCCATGTTGGTTGCTCAATTCCCAGCTCATCGAGCAAGGCCGAAAACTTACTGCGATTCTCTGCCATATCGATGGTTTCAGAACTATGCCCAAGAAGCTTGAATCCATTTGCTGCAAGGCCACGTGCTAAGCGGTTGGGTAACTGACCACCCATGGATGCAATCAGTTGGTTAGTTCCCTCGAATTCAGCGATATCGAGAATGCGCTCTAAGCTTAGCTCCTCGAAATATAGGCGATCTGAACAATTGAAGTCTGTGGAAACAGTCTCTGGGTTGCAGTTTACAATAATGCTACGAATACCAGCTTTTTGGAGGTTTTCACTGCAGCTCACTGCACACCAATCGAACTCAACACTGGTGCCAATCCGGTATGCGCCCCCACCTAGGATGATAACACCCTGTTTTCCATCTTCAGGGAGTTTATCGCTGAATTGCCCCTCATATGTGACGTACAGGTAGTTTGAAGGTGATGGGTACTCAGCAGCTGTGGTGTCAATTTTCTTGACCACGGGTCTGATACCCTTGGCATTGCGTGCTTTACGGATATTTAAGCTTAGCTCTGCGGCATCAATTGACTTCGCTTTGGCAAAGCTACCAGCTTTCAGCTCTTCGATGGCTACCATAGCGATCTGCTGGTCTCCAAAGCCCCAACTTTTCCACTGCTTCCAGGTTTCTGTCGATACGCTGTCAAAACCAAGGAGTAGCTTCTCTTCAACGCTTTCTCCAAAAGATTCCCGAATGGTATCTTTAATCTGAAACTCGATACCGATGAGCGCCTTGAGGTGAGCCAAAAACCACTTATCGATGCGCGTAAGTTGATTAACTCGTTCCAATGAAAAGCTGCGACGGAATGACTCAAGGATCGCATACAATCTGGTGTCTGTAGGCTCCTCAAGCTGCTTAGCTAGCTGTTCTTCGCTAAGGTCTCTAAACACCCTTTGGCTTAACCCACCCTCTTGCTCCGTGACCATTCGGCTGGCTTTTTGAATGGCCTCAGGGAAGTTTCTCCCAATGGCCATGATCTCGCCCACAGACTTCATAGTTGAGCCCAAGTTGCGGTTTGCCCCTTGGAACTTGATGAGATCCCATCGTGGAACTTTGACCGTGATGTAGTCTAGGGCAGGCTCATAGAATGCTGAGGTGATGCCCGTGACAGGGTTCCGCAAAGATATGAGGTCATTGCCTAGAACGACCTTAGCTGCAATATGGGCAATTGGATAACCCGAAGCCTTACTTGCGAGTGCGGATGAACGCGAGAGCCTTGCATTGACTTCGATAACATAGAACTCCGAGGTCTCAGGGCACAAAGCGAACTGGGCATTACACTCACCGATGACTCCAAAGGAGTGGACCATCTTTAAGGATGCTTTTCTCAGCTTTTGATACTCGTCATCTGTGAGGGACTGGCTTGGGCATACGACGATAGAGTCGCCTGTATGAATACCCAGAGCATCGAAGTTTTCCATATTACATATTGTAATCGCGTTACCATACTGGTCACGCATAACTTCGTACTCGACCTCTTTCCATCCCTTCAATGACTTTTCAACAAGAACTTGTGGAGAGTTAGACAAGGCGGTAGATGCCAGTTTAGACAACTCCTCATCGTTTTTTGCAAATCCGCTTCCTAGGCCACCCAGAGCAAAGGCTGCTCTCACAATCACCGGATAGCCAATTTTCTTAGCTGCGGCCAAAGATTCTTCGAGGGTATTGCATGCTAAACTGGGAGGGATAGGTAAATCGAGGGACTGTAAGTGTTTGGCAAACTTATCACGATCTTCGGTCATGACAAGGGTCTCTATCGGGGTTCCTAGGTTTTGGACCCCATATTTTTGCAGAACCTTAGCTTCTTCTAGCTTAACGAGGCAGTTTAGAGCCGTTTGGCCACCAAAACCGCCAATAATCGCTTCCGGCTTCTCTTTTTTGATGATCTGTTCGACCCAATATGGTGTCACCGGATAGAGGTATACTTTCGTCCCTTTTCGTGGATTTGTTTGGACGGTTGCAATATTGGGGTTAATGATGATGACTTCTAAGCCTTCTTCGAGTAGCGATTTAACCGCTTGGGTACCCGAATAATCAAACTCACCAGCTTGCCCGATTGACAAACCTCCTGAGCCAAGGAGGATTACTTTGCGAATATCTCGGTTTTCAAAATTATTTTGCATGACGTTTAATCTCCGCTACGAATTGATGCAAGATCCATGCGGTATCCCTTGGCCCGCCAGCAGACTCAGGGTGAAATTGTACACTCCTGAAAGGCTTGCTCTTATGTCGAATCCCCTCAATCGAGTCATCATTTACGTTTCGGAACCACACCTCCCAGTCATCGGGCCTGTCTTCGTCCTTGACCATGTAACCATGATTTTGGCTCGTGATATAAGCCTTCTTGCTACCAAGCAGGTAAACAGGTTGGTTATGGCTTCTGTGTCCAAATGCCATCCTTTCGGTTTTAAATCCCGCAGCGAGACACATGATTTGATGCCCTAGGCAAATGCCAAGAATGGGTCGGTCACCCTCATAAATTTCCTTGACCTCTCCAATGACCCCTCCGGTTTGTTCAGGGTTTCCAGGGCCATTGCTAATGAGCCATGCGCTGCAATCCACGCTTTTTAAATCTGTGTCGTAAGGGAGCAGCTCAACCTCACAGCCTAGTTCAATGAGCTGCCTGAGGATGTTCCACTTGACCCCGCAGTCTATTAGGGCAATGCGGCATTTTCCTTTACCTAGAATCTTTCGTTCTGAGCTGGAAACTTCTCTGATGATCTGATGGTCATTGGGATCAAAAAAGCCCTCTCCCTCATAAGTGTCTAAGCTACCTAGAAGGCGCTTCTCTCCACCAGAGTTGGGGGTTACCTTTGCTAGTAAATTTTTTGACTCCCTGATTAGGTGTACTAGGTGCCTTGTGTCAATCCCAACAATCCCAGGAACCCCTTGAGCTAGAAGCCAGTTGTGGAGAGATTGTCGACTGGTCCAGTGGAAAGCCTCCGCACTGTCACTGGCTACAATGACTGCAGATGCATGGACTTTGTTCGACTCGAACCCGATTGTCGAACGAACGTCAAAGCCGCTGGGCATGTCAGGAACACCATAGTTTCCAATGAGTGGGTACGTAAAAACGAGGATCTGTCCAAAGTATGAAGGATCGGTGAGAGATTCACTGTATGCAACCATTGCAGTGGTGAACACAAGTTCCCCACTTGCTTTCATGGGAGCCCCGATTAAGCCGCCATGAAAGACATCGCCATTTGAAAGCTGCAGAGTTACCTGCTGACGCATGCTTAACCCCCTGGATGAAGTAAAAGAATCCACAAGGGATTACCATAAAGGTTTGGAAGATGGATTAACAGTTTTATAAGTGCCTAAAGATGCCTGGGATTTTCTTTTTCTAAGGCAGTAGGCTGCTTTGAAAAAAATATGAACCCAAGTACTTTTTTTCAAGACAGCTCAAAAATTTAATGTATAATCGACTCACTTTTTAACAAACAAAATTAGATGCTACGTTTCTAAATGACTTAAGCAAAAGCATTGCTGTGGAGAAGGCCTTTTGTCTATACTCAGCTTGATTTGGTCGTTTATTCACCAGTGATTTTAAGAGGCTTAATATGAGTCACTCTGTAATTTTATATGGTTCTAGAACTCCCATTGGAAAGCTGAGTGGAGGTTTATCTAGTTTGCCAGCACCCAAGCTTGGAAGTGAGTTGGTCAAAGATGCAGTGCAAAAGCTTAAGCTGGATGGAGCCAAGGTAGATGAAATAATCATGGGCCAGGTACTTTCAGCCGGTACTGGCCAAGCACCAGCCCGGCAAACAGCGATCTATGGTGGGCTGCCTAAAAGTGTCTGTGCCACCACTTTGAATAGAGTTTGCGGAAGCGGTTTAAAAGCCGTTATGCTCGCTGATCAATCAATACGCTTAGGGGATTCGCAGCTGATTTTTGCAGGTGGCCAGGAAAGTATGAGCCTTGCTCCTCACCTCCTTATGAATTCACGCACTGGCTATCGCTTTGGCTCGGTTGAAGCAAAAGACCATATGCAGTGGGATGGCTTGTGGGATCCATATGAGAATGTAGCAATGGGGAATTGCGGAGACTTATGCGCTAAAGAGTTTGGATTTTCACGGGATGAGCAAGATGCCTTTGCTACGGAAAGCTATAGTCGAGCAAGAAAGGCCATGGAAGAAGGTGTTTTTAGAGATGAAATAGTGCCCATCGAAGTGGTCGGGCGTAAGCAGTCCATCACGATTGCTGAGGATGAAGAGCCTAATAGCGTTGATTTAGCAAAGCTCCCTAAGCTGCGCCCGGCTTTTGCAAAAGATGGGACGGTCACTGCTGCAAATGCTTCTTCAATCAATGATGGCGCTGCATTGACAGTGCTTACTTCAGAGGAATCGGCAAAGTCGATGGGCTTAAAGCCTTTAGCGAGGATCATAGCTCAGGCATCACATGCACAGGAGCCGAGTTGGTTTACCACTGCCCCAATTGATTGCATTAAAAAGGTCTTGGATAAAGCTAAGCTTAAGGTGGAAGATATTGATCTGTTTGAAATAAACGAGGCCTTTTCTGTGGTTGCTATGGCAGCGATTAAGGACCTGCAGCTAGATCCTGCTAAAGTCAATGTCTACGGTGGTGCTGTGGCTTTAGGGCATCCTATTGGAGCGAGTGGTGCAAGAATCCTTGTAACCCTCATGAATGCCCTTCGGCAGAAAAAGCTCAAGAGAGGTTTAGCAACCCTATGCATTGGAGGGGGAGAAGCAAGCGCAGTCGTTATTGAAAATCTGACTTAGGGTAACTCCAAATAAATGTCCTACCCATTGATGGTTAATTTTAGTACAGTTCTGGCCTGTGATTGCGCACTCTA
>JABSRF010000014.1 GCA_013215275.1 Oligoflexales bacterium
TCCTGAGCTCAGTGACTTCAGTCGCTTAGCGAATGGATCTCCTTCATCAAGGGACAGAAAACACTTTTCCCGGATGACCACTAACTATTCACGAGGAAAAGTACACTTGCGAACTTCAGGGTAAATATCAACTAAGTAGGGAGCTATCCAGTTTTTAGCCCTTGGAATCACACGACAACTAAACACTCCTTCTTTACTACGAAAACCATTGGGATAAATATAAAACACATGAACATCGCCAAAAGTAATATCCCTGGCATCATATGGTTCAGAAGCATCCACCCGATCTGTTATCTCTCCATTATCCATTCTTACCCAAACACTTTGATACCTTTTACTTTTTAACCTAAGACGCGTAGGGGCAATATCGACCACTTTGTCTAAGACTAAAAACCTCTCTGTGTCTTTGTCGGTCTTAAACACATACTTCTCTTCTTTAAAGCCCGTCCTTCTTACAACAAGAACGTTGCTCTTATCAGGGCTTAAAAATGCTGAATCTTCAAAGTTTTGCTTGCTTACAATTCGGTATCTATTTTTACCTTTTCCGTTAGATGGAGCGAACTCTAGGGGGGTCTTAACATACCTTCCACCAAACAATGGTTTATTGTTTAGGGTTACCGTGACATTGTCAGGGGTTGTCGAAATGCGGATTTTTCCCATCCCTGAACCAAAAAACCCCTTTTTAACCCCCACATAGCCAATAAGGCCAAGAACCAATGCTAGAAAAAAAACGAGCATGTAGGCACCCACAGGGGAAGAATAGGAGTGGCTTCTGCGGGTAGATTGCCGGTACTGTTGACCTCCAGGCAATGAGGCACTTCGGAGCCCATCATTGCTTCTTTGCCCTCTATTATTGATTGAATGCCTTCCGGTTCCAGGAACTCCCCCGACGACAGAAAATTCAGGTTGATGTTGGCCACTAAAACTTCCTTGCCCCCTTGCGCCTGTTTGGCTAAAAGGCCTTGGATCAAAAGACGCTGAGCGACTGGGGTCCACTTGAAAGTTTGAGCCACCAGGAGGTGCATTATTCATAAAAGGGTTTTGCTGAGGAGTCGGTACTTTTTTAGAAAGCAAGCTTTTGATTTCTTGTTGCATCTCCTTCAACCTAGACTTCATCAAATTTTTTATAAACTCACCCAGGTCATTAACGGTAAAGTCTGCGTAGCGTTTGTTGATATACTTCCTCAATGCCTTCTCAAACTCAGCTGCGCTAGAAAAGCGCCCCCTTGGATCTTTATGCAGTCCTTTCATGATGAGTTGATAAAGCTCATTGTCCACTTTAGAGTTCAGTTTTCTTAAATCATCTGAGATCTGACAGGCTCTAACTTTCTGGATCGTCATGACCTCATTTTCACCCTGAAAGAGTCGCTTCATCGCAATCATCTCCCAGAGGACGATTGCCAGGGCAAAAACATCAGTCCTCGCATCTACAGCCATTGCTGAGATCTGCTCTGGGCTCATGTAAGAATACTTACCTTTTACAATCCCTGGCTTTGTCTCGGTTGCTTTACTATCTGCATCAGCAATCCCAAAGTCAGTAACCTTAACCTCTCCTTCAAAGGAGATTAATATGTTTTGAGGTGAAATATCGCGATGCACGATTTCCAGTGGCTTACCGGTCAAATCATCAACTTTGCAGTGAGCAAAGTGAAGACCCCTTGCTGCTTCCGCAATGATGTAAAGGGTCATTGGGATTGAAAGCCGATGGTTTTGCTTCTCACAACTGGATAGGACCGTGCGTAGATCCCCGCCATTAATAAATTCCATGATAATCGCATAGGAGCCTTCAACCTCTTCGAAGCCTTCCACACGTACGATATTAGCGTGCTGTAACCTCTTGCAGATGTGAGCCTCATCGCGAAACATCTCGATGAATTCTTGATCTTGGGCATAATGAGGTAATATTCGCTTGATACAGCAGATCCTCTGGAAGCCATCTTCCCCAATTTGCTTACCGAGGTAAATTTCAGCCATACCTCCGCGAGCAACCTTTTTATAGAGCATGTAACGGCTATTAGCTGCCATAACTACAAAAACACCCGAAATTTAAAAAATTTCAAAATCCCTACTGGGGCTTCCCATCGTCTTTTCGGCGCCTTGAAAAAAAATATGACCAATGCACTTGCCGAGGGATCGACTTGCCGTACATAATTTAAATATTTGGGTTTAAAGGTAGCCCATAATATGTCAGCATGAAATTTTGCGACATAGAATAACATTCGCCTTAAATTCATAATTTTCAATGAGTTGCAATATGCAAACAAAGTATGCCGGAGCCTTTATCTCCAT
This sequence comes from Oligoflexales bacterium, assembly GCA_013215275.1. Classification (GTDB taxonomy): domain Bacteria; phylum Bdellovibrionota_B; class Oligoflexia; order Oligoflexales; family Bog-1112; genus JABSRF01. The sequence continues at coordinate 2,290 of JABSRF010000014.1, forward strand.
CGAGGGTGGGGAAGGTGTAGGAAAGAGCCTTTTATCTGACCGCTTGGCACAAATTCTCAAAGTCAAGCTAGGAAGAGATGTGATTCAAACTCGGGAGCCAGGTGGCAGCCAAAGTGCAGAGGCTATTAGAGCACTGTTCAATCAAGAGCCAGAGAATGAGCCATTCTCTGGTATGTCTGAACTATTCTTAGTGTCTGCGGCTCGCTGCCAACACCTAAAATACACGATTTTACCCAATTTACAGGCAGGCAACTGGGTTGTGTGTGACCGTTACACGGACTCCACAAGGGTTTACCAAGGAGCCTTGGGGGGCATAGAGGAGGCTGCCTTAGAGCGAGTGATTGAAATTTCAACTCAAGGCTTACAAGCTGACCTGACTTTGTTGCTTGATTGCGATTTAAAAACATCGATGGCTAGGGTTAAAGGGCGAACAGGTGAAGCAGGTGGAGCAGGCGAGGGAGCGAGTCGGTACGACGAGGCTTCTTTCGAGACTCACCGCAGGCTTCGCGATGCCTACCTTGAGCTAGCGCAAAAATTTCCAGGCAGGATCAAGGTTTTGGATGCTAGTCAGAAGGCTGATAAGATTGCTCAGCAAGCGTACCAAGTGATTCAGGAGCGACTCGGAAAAAATGAACTCTCATAAATACAAAGCACAAAGCCCCGAAGATTCAAACAGGGATTGGACTCACTTGATTGGGTATGCCGATGAGTTTGCGGCTTTGTCCCGTTTGGTCGTAGGCGGCCGTATCCCTCCGGTTATTTTATTCACCGGCCGGGAAGGCATTGGTAAAGCAGGGGTCATCCGGGCTGTTAGCGCCATGTTTTTCTGTGAGACCAACACAGCTTGTGGCACCTGTGCCTCATGCAAGCGCATCATGCTTGATGAGCACCCAGACCTGCTTTTCTTGAGCCCAAGTTCTGGCCGACTTAAGATCGAAGATGCAATTCTTGCTCAAGAACACCTTTCCTTGAAGACCAGCAGGAAAGATGAAAGCTCTCTTGCAAGAAGAGTGATCTGTATGACGGATGTTGACCTTATGACAAACCAGGCAGTAAACCGTCTTCTCAAAACCCTAGAAGAACCGCCAGAAGATTCTGCAATCTTAATGAGCACATCAAGAAAAAATGCTCTATTACCGACCTTACGGTCACGAGCTATTAACTGGCCATTATCACCCCCTAAAATCGAGCATTCCCTTGAGCTCATCAAAACTCATTGTCAGGCCAAGGGCATAAAACTCCCAGGTGACCCTGAGCTCCTTGAAACTTTGCGCCGCTGTGGTTTAGCTCCAGGCAAAGTAATCTCTTATTTTGAGTCACAATCTCATGCTAAGTTGAAAGAAGTCGAAGATTTTTGCGCGCTCTTGAACGGAAGATCTTTGCAAGAGGTTATGGTCGTTGCCGAAAACCTATCTAAGCGATGGGGATGGAGCTTGCCAGACCTTATCCAAGAAGCTGAAGTACAATTAAATCTGGAATACCGGCGCAACTTCTGTTCACAGAAAAGACCAGATAGCAGCTTATCCCAGTCAATGTTACGCAAGCGACGTGAAGTTCTCAGTAAGATGAACCGCCTTGCTATAAAAGAGAGAATAAATTTAAACACTCAGCTCGCTGCTGAGCACTTAGGCTTCTATAACAGCCTGTGATATCTAGTGAAGGTTTCAAAAAAAGCATGACAGAACAAGGCATCAATATTGTTGGAGTACAGTTTAGAAGATCTGGAAAAATATATGATTTTTCCTCTGAGGGTCTTTCAGTCATAGTGGGTGATCACGTTATCGTTGACTCTGATCGCGGCCCAAGTCTTGCAGAAGTGGTCTCCGTACGTTTTCACCACCCCGAAGAGCACTTTGAAAAGAAACTGAAACCTATTGTCCGAGTGGCAAGTAAAAAAGAAGTAAACAGGCCTGCAAGGCTAACTCCTGACGATGTCACCAGCTTCACCAAAGAGCAGGTGGAAAAGCATAGCCTCAAGATGCGGATCCTCAGAAGTGAGGTCCAATTTGGCGGGAACAAGGTGATTGTCTACTTTACTGCTCCTGGCCGAGTAGATTTCCGCGAATTGGTCAAGGATCTAGCGAGCGGCTTAAAAACTAGAATTGAGCTTAAACAGATTGGAGCCCGTGATGAGACCAAACTGCTAGGAGGCATTGGAATCTGTGGACGAGAGTATTGTTGCTCCAGCTTCTTACGGGAGTTTGTCCCGGTATCCATAAGAATGGCAAAAAACCAAAACTTAGCTTTAAACCCAAGCAAAGTTTCGGGAGGATGTGGCCGCCTTCTTTGCTGCTTAACCTATGAAAACGATACTTATTCTAGCTTACGCCAAAGCCTACCGCCAATTGGAGCAAGAGTTCGGGTCCCTGAATTAGACCAGATCGGTAAAGTTGTGAGGGCTGACCTCTTGAACCAGGTCGTGGTTCTGGGTACAGACGACGGCGGCCAGATGGAGGTCAAAGTCGACAAAGTTGAGATCATAGACCGGCATTCCAGCCAATCGAAGGATGATCCTAAATCAAGCGCTTCGGAGGAGCTTGATCCTGATGCAGAACAATGGGCGGATGACTTAGACTTAGCCGCACTGACTGACGAAGTCTCAAAACTAGATGAGCAGGCAGCTGAAGCTCAAAAAGCTCGCAGCCAGAACAAAGGTCGCAGCAGAGGCGAGCGAGGAGGGCAGCAGGGTAAAAAACGCCCTCAGAACAGACAGCAAAACGACAAACGCCCACAAAACAGGCAACAGGACGGTGATAAACGCCCGCAAAATAGGCAACAGGACGGCGATAGACGCCCGCAAAATAGACAGCAAGATGGAGAAAAACGACCTCAGAGTAGAGGCAAAGATCAGCAGGGATCCAAGCCTCGGAGAGAAAGACAAGGTGGTGGTGGAGGCTCTCGCGGCCGTTTCAAACGCAGCGATAAGCCAAATAACCAGAATCAAGGAGATCAAAGAAAAGAGCGGGAAGAGGGCCAGAAACCGCAGTTTAAGAAGCCTCGCAAAGAAGGTAGTCAAGGAGGTGGGCCGAGAAAAGAAGAGGACCAAAATAAGTCTAGGTCGCCTCAGTCTAAAGGCGGATTTAAAAAACGGAACCCTCGTAACAGGCCAAAAAAGCCAAACCAACAAGGCGAATCTGGTAAAAAATCTGAAGACTAAACATCTCTCAGCCTAGCTCCCAGGGTAGGGAGCTAATGCCTCGCCCGTTCAGTTTCTCATGAGCCTCATTTTAACGAATAACTTTGTGGCAGCTATACGATTTCTGGAATGTACTAAAAATCTTGGTTTACCACACTTTTACGTTTGGGAGCATCGCCCAGATTTTGTTGATGTTTAGCAGCAAGCTGCCCACATGCGGCAGACACCCCTAAACCTTTTGAATAGCGAACCGGTGCAGGATACCCACGTCGCGATAAATGCTGCTGAAAGGCTAGGATATCAGCCTCTTCCGGCCTGTCATAATCCATTCCTGGATGGGCATTAAAGGGAATTAAATTTACCTTGGCTTTAAGACCATGCAAAAATTTTACAAGTTCTTTGGCCTCACGAATTCCGCAGTTTTTATTGCGGATGAGGATGTACTCGATCGTGATTTTTTCACCCGTTTTTTCCTGGTAAGCAAGCAGCTGCTCTTTCAAGACCGCAAGCGGAAATCGGCGGTTGATTGGCATTAGCTCGCTGCGTAAATCATCCCTTGAAGCATGTAAAGAAACGGCGAGGCTTGCTCTTGCTTGCTCTGCGAGCAAAGCTATTTTAGGAGTAATTCCAGAAGTGGATACGGTGACTCTTCTTGCCGATAAACCATACGAGCCTGCACGGGTGAAAAGATTCACAGCTTTCACGACTTGCTCATAATTATCCAGAGGCTCACCCATGCCCATAAAAACGATATGAGTAATCTTGCGGTCTTCTGGCTCAAGTATTTTATTTGCAAGAAGGAACTGGCCGACAATCTCTTCTGTGCGCAGATTACGAAAAAATCCTAACTTGCCAGTCTGACAAAAACTACAAGCCAGCTTGCAGCCAACCTGGCTAGAGACGCATAGGCTGGTTCTTCCTTCGTAACGAAGAATCACAGCCTCGAAGATCTGCTTTTTTGCGCCCCTTAATAGGAGTTTCGTGGCCCCATCGCTGCCGTCTAGCTTGCTCACGATCTCCGGTAAAGACCAATCATAAGCCTCGCTCAGAGAAGCCTTGAGTGACTTAGGAAGGTTACTCATTTGCGCAAGCTCATGCTGCCTATGGGTAAAAATCCACTCTAAAAGCTGTTTAACCCTAAATTTCGGCAACTTCCAAGTGTCATTGATCTGTTGGCTAATTTCATCTGGGTACAGAGAAAAAATCGATTGAGGGGTTTCATTTAATTGGGTCATATCACTCGCAGCTAAAATCCTAAGAAATTTAGGAGCTTAAAAATATTTTTTGGTTTTTGAGCCAAATGCATCAGTGTTTATTGATACGGCGGTAGAATAGTGATAAAAGGTCACAAAGTCAAAGAAATAGTACTTTTCAAATTAATGTCTAATCATTCAAAGGGTTTTGGCCAAATCAGCCAGTGAGGCCAAACTTGCTTCGGAAGATTCATGAACTTCGGAAAAATAACTTTGGCAGGCCCTGAACGTGGTGGGACCTATTGCAACGGCCACGCAGGACTGAATGATTGAGGCAAGCCCACAACTTGAAAGCCCCTTTGCAAAACCAAGCACAGCAGAAGGGCTAGCAAAGCAGACTACAGGCTTATTCAGACTTGCCAAAGACCCTTCAAGCCCTTTCTTATCAATGGGCTCACCCGAAGTATTAAAGATCCCAGACTGAACCTCATAGGTATCGCATGATAGGGTTTTAAATCCACATGACTGCAAATGCTCGTCCAATGCATAGGCCCTTTTTTTAGCTCCAGGTAAGAAAAATGTAAGAGCCTCACCACTGTGAGCACCGCACAAGTAGGTGGCGAGATCCTCACCCTTTTTTACCCCCTTAGGTAGGGTAATATTGGTGCCTGAAAGCATTAATTGGGTGAAAGCATCCCTCGTTTTTTTACCAACAGCGTACCATCTGCTACAGCTAGTCAAAACGGCCGGGATTTTTTTTAGGCTTGTTATGGTGTGAGCACTTGTAAGGACACCTATGGCTAATGAAGGTTTTGGAAAGCTTAATCGACGTGTTTGAGACAATATCTCCTCAAGCGGGTAGTCACAGTAGCTCAAGCAAGGGAGCCGAAGGCATTCGCTTTCAGAAAGATACTGTTTGTCCTCATTCCACAAATCAGCGGAGCGGGTCCATATAATCCCCACTCTATGATCCTACTTCAGGAAGCTTCAAGCTTTTCAAAATCGGATTTACGCCAGCACCTACGAGTGACTGGACCACTTCGCCCGCAAGCTCATTGCTTTTAGCAAGCATGTCACCTTCTGCCGCCCAAGATAGGCTCACTCTGGCTTCTTGGCCTGAGTGATTAAGGACACTCGCTGCAAGCTTTAGCTCCCCTCCTTCATAGTAACTATGAACCCCGATGGGAAGCGTGCAATCTCCTCCTAGACCTAACAAAACCTGGCGTTCAATGCTCACTCTCGTTCGTGTTTGCAAGCAATCTAAAAACTGTAAGTCCTGTATGAACTCAAAATTAGACAAGCTTTCTACAACCAAGGCTCCTTGAGATGGGCTTGGGATAAACCAGTGGGGATCTAGCTGCAGTTGCTTCAGCTCTGGAGCTAAACCCAATCGTTCGAAAGAAGCTCCGGCTAAAATCAAACTATCCCAGTCTCCATTTCTGAGCTTAGATAAGCGCGTATCCACATTTCCACGAATAGGGACGACCTTAGCATCTTGGTTAACTGCCTTTAAGAAGCAGCTTCTTCGCAAACTACCTGTGCCAACTGATATGGAACCTAAGGCTGCAAAAAGTTCTGCTGTTAAAATATCTTCGTCTTGTACCCTCGAGGCCGCCCTAGGGTGCAGGACCATTGTGTCTCCGCTCTTATGCCTTGGCAGGACCGCTGCAAAGGCGAATGGATCCGGTAGCTGGGCCGGAAGGTCCTTCAGGCTATGAACAGCAATATCAGCCTTTCCATCAAGCAAAGCTTGCTCAATTTCCTTTACAAAGACCCCTTTTCCACCGATTTCATGAAGGAATCGGTCTTGCACCCGATCTCCCGTGGTTTTAATCACTAAAACCTCGGAATCAATTCCTTGTTTTGCTAAGAGGCTTTTTACATAATCAGCCTGCCATAAAGCAAGCTTGCTTCCACGGCTAGCGATCCTTAGCTTGCGGTTTATATTCTGATGATCTTGTTCTTGCATTCGTCTTCGTCTTTCTTGTCTGCTTGATGATCGTTTGTGTTGCTTCCATCGTCTTCGGATACTTTGCGGGGGAACAGCATGCGAAGAGAGCTCGCAAGTTGCTCCCGGAATACGGTATCGTCAGGGTTATTGATAGAACGGGCTGCATCACCCACCATTTTCCCAGCAAGCGACGACAGCATGTTTTCGATAGCCTGCTGTTGCTGTTCGGATAAATCCTTAAATAGAGAACGCCCCAGAGTCTTTTCAAGCTCCCTTTTCATAAGATCGTCTAAGTAGTCTCTAAAGTTTGCAAATATAGGCTTTATGGCAACTGTGCTTAGCCATTGATCAAAGATCTTAGCCCCCCGACGAACAATGGTTCGGCCCAAATCTGCAGCTTTTCTGCGCTCCTCAAGGTTGTTATCCACCACTTTTTGCAAGTCGTCGATTTCAAAAAGGTAGACATCATCAAGGTTGCCACAGCGGGCATCGATATCTCTGGGAATCGCAATATCAACCAAAAACAAGGTTTTGCCTCTGCGCTTTCTCATGATCTTTTTGAGCATGGCATAATCAATAATCGGGTGGTACGCAGCTGTAGAACTAATGACAATGTCAACCTGCTCTAACAAGGTGGAGAGTTCTTCCCAGCGGTGCGCTTGCCCGACCCCAAGGGTGTCAACCAGCTCACTTGCCTTACTAAAAGTCCGGTTAACCACATGCAAGCCTTTAGGGTTATATTGGCAGGCATACCTAGCTGCAACCTGAGCCATCTCCCCTGCACCTATCATTAAGAAACTATGCTCCCCTAAGTCGCGAAAAACTTTCTGAGCTAAATCTATGGCCGCGTGTGAAATGGAAACCTTCTTTTCGCCTATTTTAGTGCGGCTACGCACCTGCTTAGCAGTGCTTAGAACTTCTTGAGCCATGCGATCTAAATAGGAGCCAAGCGTCTTTGCATGACCAGCCAGGGACAAGGCCTCTTTGAACTGACCAGTAATCTGGGTCTCTCCGATCACCAAGGAGTCAAGGCTCGCTGCAACTGCAAACACGTGCTCAATGGCATGGAGGCCTTCATAATAGTAAGTGTATTTGCGATACTCAGCTGGTTCTTTTTGTTCCTTGCCTACCTTCTCCTGCAAGCTCATATAGGCGTCGTAAACGTCATCTTCGCAATGTTCTTTTTCCGTAGACAATGCGTAAATCTCGAAACGATTACAAGTAGAAAGGACTATGATTTCCTTGAACCCATGGCAAGCTGCTAGATCAGCAAGAATGCCTTTTAGCTCGTCCGGATTCGTGTAGAGAAACTCCCTAAATGAAACGGGCGCAGACTTGTGATTAGCTCCTAAGCAATAAACTTTAGGCTTTTTTAGTAACAAACTTCTAATCCCCTCCTAAAAAAAGGACATACCAAAAAAGGTAATCGCCAAGAGCAAAAACCCAAAAAGGCCCATTTGTGCTACTCTTTTTACCGGAATCCTCAAGACATTTCTTGCAAGCAGGGTCGATAAATACCAAATCCAGACCGTCACGGCCCAAGCAACTTTTTCGTTGTAGGCTCCTTTAGGGGCCTCATGCCATTGCATATAATAAGCCCCACTGAGCAAAGCAGCGGTCAGAAACAAAAAGCCTGCCCAAAGACAGGTGATCAAAACTTTTTCGAGCAAGTCCAAAGCAGGCACTCTTGCAGTCAATTGATTCAGCAATTTACGTTTGAGCACCCTTTGCTGCCATAAAAACAATACGGATACGATTGCCGCACACACAGCAACGACCTGCCCCATAAGGGCCCCTGCGATATGAAAAGAAAGAAAAACGCTGGATAGTTCAGGAAACTCTTCACTGCTGCGCAATGGGCTTTGAAAGAAATGAGCAAGCATCAAGAGGGTCGCCACCGGTGCCACAAAGGCGTTGATGCTGGTCATCCTCAAAAAGAAGTGAGCTCCAAGAGCCAAAGTGGAGACCCCAAGGGCAAGCACCATGGTGCGAGATTCAAAAAGATCAAAACGACCATCAATAGCTAGCCAAAAAATTGACAAGAAAACAGAAAAAGTCCCAACTATAAACAGCAAAAGCGAAAGCTTAGAACTTGCTCCACCTCCCTTCGACTCCACCTTCAAAGCCTGCAAGCTAAGAATGGAAGCCACGGCAAAATTTAATAAGCCTAGGTGACCGGTCATAACATCAAAGTTCAAGCTCGAACCCTTCTCCTCATTCTATAGAGGCGTTACATGTTTACCCTCTTGTGGTGGCTGCCCATCTCTGGCCTTTCCTCACCAGTCGAGTTATAACACGTTTTATACCTACGGTATGATAGCAGGTAGCAACTGCCACATCTGTTATCGGTATAAAACCTCTATTTACATAAAGGTGCCTGTCTTGAAAGACCAGAACTCATGGAGTTTAGATTCTTGGCGTAAAAAGCATGCGGCTCAGCAACCCGAATATAAAGCCTTAGAGCAGCTAGAAACATGCCTGCAGCAAGTCAAGGCTTACCCGCCTCTCGTTTTCGAGGGTGAGGTTGACTCACTCAAGAGTGAGCTGGCTGAGGCCTCTGTGGGCAAAAAATTCCTCCTTCAAGGAGGTGACTGTGCGGAGCGTTTTCAAGACTGCAACCGCAACACAATTATGAACAAAATTAATATCTTACTGCAAATGTCCGTGGTTCTTTGCTACGGGTCCCGTAGGCCAGTGATCCGAGTTGGGCGCATAGCTGGCCAGTATGGCAAGCCTCGTTCAAACAAGACTGAGGAAGTCAACGGAACCGAGCTCCCAGTCTATCGTGGTGATAATGTTAACTCATTTGAGGCTGAAACAAAGCTAAGGGAGCCTGATCCATCAAGGTTATTGCAAGGTTACCACTTATCAGCCCTAACCTTAAACTACATTAGAGCCCTGTCTTCAGGTGGATTTGCTGACCTCCACCATCCTGACAACTGGAATTTAGACTTTGTCGCTAAGTCACCGCACTGGCCCCGTTACGAAGAAATTGTGCTAAACATAAAAAATGCCATCACCTTTATGGAAACCATAGGGTACAAGGATACTTTTTTATCTGGTGTCGACTTTTACACCTCACACGAGGGCCTGATCCTACCCTATGAGGAAGCTTTGACTAAGAAAAGCTCCCTAAATGGTAAGTATTACAACCTTGGTGCTCATATGCTTTGGATCGGAGACAGGACTAGGCAACTGGATGGGGCACATATTGAATACTTCAGAGGCATAGCCAACCCAATTGGGATCAAAGTTGGTCCAAGCGCTGACCCATCTGACCTAGTGAAAGCGATCGAGATGCTTAACCCAGGACATGAGATGGGGCGCATCACACTTATCACCAGGTTTGGGGCTGGAAAAGCTTCTAATCATCTGCCGCAACTCATAAAAGCAGTCACAGACGCTGACCTTCCTGTTTGCTGGAGTTGCGATCCCATGCATGGCAATGCTATTAAAACCAAAAACAATATTAAAACTCGAGATTTCAACGCCATCCTCAATGAACTCAAGGAGACCTTCGCAGTTCACCTTAAGCTTGGAACACACTTGGGCGGAGTCCACTTCGAGCTGACCGGTGATAATGTCACTGAATGCACTGGAGGCTCAGAAGGAATTACCGACGCTGATTTGTCACGTAGCTATCAAACCTACTGCGACCCTAGGCTCAACTATAGCCAAAGCCTGGAAATGGCGTTCTTGATTTCCTCAATGCTTGAGGAGGAAGCCAAGCCTTAAGACATGGGCTTCATCGCGTCTGTCTCACGCCATATCTCCCCTCGCAAGTCTTCCACGATCAAGTCGTGACCATCCTGGCCAAGGATATGGTTATGCCCTATGGGCACCTTTCCAGAAGGGGTGTCCAAGATATAACTTGGAATTCCGTAGCCACTGATATTTCCCCTTAGGCTTTTCATAATGGCAATCCCTTCAGAAATTGGAACCCTCAAATGGGCGGTACCGGCAACCATGTGCGCATGAAAAACATAGTAGGGACGAACCCGGTTGCGAATGAGTGCACGGCACAAGTCCTGCATTTTTTCAGCGCTATCATTAACGCCTCTAAGCAGGACTGACTGATTACCTACCGGGATGCCATGATCCACTAGGTTACTCACTGCAGCGCAGGCCTCGGGTGTCAGCTCTTCTGTGCAGTTAAAATGTGTGTTAACCCAGACGGGGTGGTATTTTTTCAGAATTTTAGCAAGGTTTGCGGTTACCCGATAAGGGAGGGTTACTGGGGTACGGGTTCCAAACCTAATGATCTCCACATGCGGGATTTCGCTAATTCTAGCAAGAAGCCGGTCAATCGCTTGATCCGAAGCAATAAAAGGATCACCTCCTGTGATGAGCACATCCTTGATTGCTGGGTTGGAAGCGATGTAAGCAATGCCTCGGTCCACAATACTACGGTTAAAGTGCAGCCCCTCCTCGTCATCACGCCGTTTTCGATAGCAGTAACGACAATAGACAGGGCATAGCATGGCAACGCAAAAGGCGACGCGATCTGGGTAAACATGCACCACCTCCCGAACAGGCGAATGGGCAACCTCCTCAAGGGGATCATTGAGGCCTTTTAAGTCGTCCATTTCCTCGACCCGAGGTATTGCTTGCAAACGAATCCCCTGCTGATCGGGGAACTCATTGATCAGACCTGCATAATAAGGGGTAACGCCTGCATTAAATAAGTCTTTTAGGGCTGCAAAACTGCCAAGCTCTGAGGGGTCAAGCTTACAGTACCGCTGAAAATCTTCAGAGGTACGAAGCTGGTGCTTCATCTGCCAACGCCAATTAATAAACGTTTCTGGCTCGACTCCATATTGGATAGCCAAACGATGACTTAAGGAGTTCTGGTCACAGGCCAGCTCTTCAAAAACCCCTAAGTCTTCTGTCACTCTTTGCTTCGTCTGCGCTTCCATGATACCTACACTTTTCTAGCTGGTTGGGTTTACTCTCTATCTAAACCGCCTAACACACCTTTAGCTCGCTCGCCCACCTAGAGTATCAGGGCATTGCGAAGGCTTGGCTTAGACTTTAATCTGGAAGGTATAGGAAAAAAAATGGCACTTGTAAAGGAAGTCATCCTGGGCTCAAGCTCAGTTTTTAGAAGGCAGCTGCTTGCAAGCACGGGGCTCCAGTTCACCTGGAAATCTTCTCCAATGGATGAGAAAACCATTACGGATTCTAGCCCAAAGTTCTTGGCCGAGAAGAGAAGCATCGCCAAAGCAAGTGCCTTAGGCGCCGAGCACCCCGCTTGCATCATCATCGGTGCGGACCAGACCCTTTCCATGGGTGAGCAACTTTTTGAAAAGGTCGAAAACCGCTCAGCAGCGCGAGATTGTCTAAAAAAATTATCCGGAAAGACTTACTACTTGCACAGCGGATTCTGCCTAGTCTACCAGGAGTCCGGAGAGTCTTCTTGCGTGACTCTCCACAAAGAGGTCGTTGACACGCCCCTTGCTTTGAGGGCATTGTCTGTCGCTGAAATTGAAGCTTACCTAGATACGGGCGAATGGGAAGGGGTCGTCGGCTGCAACCGCATTGAAGGGCTAGGGATTCACTTGCATGACTCTACCTATCCACTCAACACCCACTCCATCATTGGCTTGCCTCTGGTTCCTTTGCTTTCAGCTTTTAGAAAACTTGGGATTAATCCTCTCACCCATCCCGCTCCAAAATGGTCCATTGACCTCCCTATTTAGCGAAACACACGCCTTCAAATTTTGCAAAAGAGGGGCTTTAAGCTAAAACTTTCTAGCAAGTCCTAGGAAAAAACCATCAAATTTTTCGGTTTTTGGCAATAAAGGGAAAGACCTAATCAAAATTTGGAGGCTTTATTTTCCTAATCATTTAAATAGATTATTGGTAAGGTGATAAAAAAATAGATTATTTTTAGAAAAAACAATTTGTAAGCATCTTCCAAGCCAGTTAATCTAATCCCTATACCACCTCACAAACTAGGGGTGTCGGTAAAAAACAGTTTTTTTCGACGCATAGCGTCTGTTTATTTTAAACGACCCATACTGAGGGCTTGCTAACACCACCGGACTTCAAACCCGTTAGCTAAGTACAGCCCAGGTCGGTGCCTTTCCAAAGCTGAAAGGCCTAATCGCTCGCACACAGAGAGCGCAAACGAATAGACTCGTCGGAATGCTGAAAAACGTCTTCAACAAGACTGTGGATCATTGATTTTGAATTAAAAGTTGAAAGGAACCTTTTATGGTTGCTAAGCGAGTCGTTCGCAGCGTTACTGCTGTGTCAATCGTTACCAGTTTGTATATGCACCCGGTGTGCGCCCAAGATTTAGGTAGCTCAGAAAAAGAGGGCGAGCCTAGCAAAGCAAGCACACCGCTTACTCATGTAAGTGGAGGTGAAGGCAAGGTTCTCCCAAAAGGTGTCGCGCGTGCAAGGATTGTCAACCGCATCTATACCTCAAACTCTGGATTTGATCAGAACGGCAATAGCTTAGATATCGGCGCAGATCTAAATATCGGTGTCCGAGCCTTTGTTGCAGAGTATGGAATCACCGAGAAGTTGAGCTTTCGGATGCTTGCACCGATTGTTTATCGCAACCAGCTTACCTTGGACGAAGAAGCATTTAAGCGCTCCCCTACTTATAAAAACATGTACAATCAGAAGGCCAATGAGATAGCTCAAAAATTTGTTGATGCAGGCATGTTTCCAAGCATTGAAGAAGCTCGGGAAGTCATCGATAAGCGTGACCTTCCTGCTCCCATTGACACACCAATTACCCTTCCATCTGGTGAAAAAATTACAATCCCTCAAGGCACCATCATTGCTGATGCCATTGAAAGTAATATCTTGAACGGAGCCAGAAGGCCAAAAGATGGGGCGACTGGCTTAGGAGACATGGAATTTGGGCTTCTTTACAATGCCTACAGCTCAGATAAACTAACCCTCTCCGCTGGCCTTGGGTATCGCGCAGCCACAGGAAAGTTTGATCTCCCTGAAGGGCAACGCCCCATTGGTGGTGGGATTAATGACCTTGGTGCTCGTTTAAATTTAGATTATTGCCCGGTCGAAGGCTTATGGGTTTCCGTGCAAGAACAACTAGAAATGGCTGTCTCTAAAGCTAGCTGGAAACGCTCTAGCATGCTCGATAGCAGCAAATACAATGAGGCTGACCCATTTGACGGTGGAGACGAGCTTCCTAATAAACGCACCAAGGAAAAGGTAGGCTTTATGACAGCAACCCTAATTAAAGCCAACTATGGCCTTGGAGCCTTTAGACCTTCATTGAAGGCTTTTGCCATCAATACAAGCTACGAATATCGCCAAGACCGTGCTGAACGAATCGATGGCACGGAAACCGCACCTCAGTCAGCAGTAGGAACTGCAACAGTTGGCGCCCTTGTCTCCGGCTTACCTTACCGCATTCCCCTTGAATTTGAAGCAAACTACACAAGGCCTATTGAAGGAAAAAATGTAACTCTTGCAAGAAATACTCTGGAGTCTGTTTTAAGGTTTTACGCACGTTTCTAATTAATTGTATTGAAGGAGATTGATCCTATGAAATATTCTAGTCTTTTTAAAAAACTCTCAGCCTTTTTAGCGAGCTGCCTAGTGTTGGCTAGCTGCAATGAAGTAAGAGAGGGAAAGCAAGCAGTTCCAAAATCTGAGAAGGACTCGCACACCAAGTGGCTAAAGCTAACGGAAGCCCTGAAATTAACCGATAACCCTGCAGAACCAACTAAATTCTACGAAGATGCAGCCGAGTACCAAAAGCTTCTCGTAGAAGCTGCTGGACGCTATAATCGCGATGCTTTTAAAACACGCTGTGCTTCCATTGAAGGGATTCATCCCGTCAACATCAAACGCAACCGAAATATCGACATATACCATTTCGAGTATAAGCTGCAGAAAAACTTTGAAGGTGAGGCTGAGAGCCAAACTCGCAGTGCTTACTTAACCATTCCTAGATCACAAGCTGACGCTGAGCAGAAGTTTCCAATATTAGCCTATGCTCATGGTGGTGATAAAGGTGTTAGCTATACCAAAGAACTATCTAAACTCGATAAACTGCTTGATGACTATATTGTCCTAGCTCCCGCATTTCCTGGAGAGACCCTCGCAAGCGACGAAGAGCCTGAAAACCTAGATGATGAGATTTGGCTAGGGACAGCACCAGTTGGTGAGAGCATTCCTTGGAATAATGATGTGGATGACCTACTAGGTGCCCATGATTGTATTGCAAGAGAGGTGTACCTCCACCTCGAAAAGGAATCCGATGCAGATCTTTATGAAAAGCTCAAAAATGAAATAAATGAAGAAAATAAAGAGAACACCCTCAAGGTTTTACAAACTTTGAAGGAAAAAACTAAAACATACGGAGCAGACCTAGTCACTGGTGGGATCAAAAATTACCCAAAAAGCATTGTGATGGGAGCATCTCGAGGTGGCTTGGTAGCCTCCATTGCAGTGGCCCGTTCAGGATCAATTGCTGCTTCCTTATTGGGTTTAAACTCTCAAGAAAGTAAGGCTGATGATGAAGGCGAAAACAAGGATGAAGAAAATAGCAGCCTTCAAGCAAAACTCATTAATTATGTAAAAGAGCTGAACGGTGGCCTTAAACCAGAGTCCTACGAATTATTCAAAGGCCTGGGGAATAAATATGGCACTGTTCCTCCTCTGTTTTCTGGTTTAGCAACTTTATCAGCACCTGCCACCGTGACCATCGGCCGCTTTCGCCTGATCTTAGAACAAATGGTGAAGGGAAATACTGAATTTACTGTTGCTAAGCACCTTCCAGGGATTAGAAGCTTGGGTCATATCTTTGACAGATACCTTGAAACAGGAGACGTTGAAGAAGCTAAATTTGAAATTGTCTTGAGAGATTTATCTTTTGTGGCACCACTCATCATAGGCGCCTTGAAAGATTGGGGAAGCCCACTGAATGGAGGCTCAATGCTGCTTATCCATGGCAGTAAAGACAAGGTCGTCCCTGTCGAGCAGACTCAAGCGACCGCAAATATATTTCAAAACCTTTTAGAAAATGACATGATAAAGCAGCTGTCGCCGACGGGTGTTAAAGTCATGACTCAATACTTCGACTCTCAAGAGAGCCTAGAGGAGGGAATTAGATTCCACCTAGATGATGCTTTCGCAAATAGCCACAGCTATCACTATTCCCACCTTCTCCAAGACAGAACTCTAAAAGCTGTGATGTCTAGTGAGGAGACTCCAATTCCTCCTCATATTAAATTGATTGAAGACAAGTTAGAAGAGAAGCTAGGTGGCTTCGACATTGACTTTGTTGATGCTTTTATTCCTGGCCTTAAACAGTCCGTTGCTAAATTTGAAGAGGTGAAGAGCTTACACACCTTAGCCTCAGACTCTAAAAAAATACGTGAGCAGAAGATCAGCGCTCTACAAGCGAGTATGCAACAGATCGTTGAAACAAGCCAAAAGGAAGTAAGAGCCCTCGCAGGTGAAGAGCATATTGAGTTCAGAAAACAAGACATCCCCAGTGAGGATCGCATATTGCAGGTATTGGTCTTAGCAGATGCTTTAGGGCCTAAAGAGTTTGTTGAAAAGCATCTGAAGACTGAAAAGCTGCTTCACTTAGCAGTTCTTTACCAGCTAAGTCATGGTGGTTTCAATAACGCTGGGAAAGGGTTGAACACAGGATCTGCTCCTAAAGCGGTACAACTCGAAACCCAAGAAGGTGAAAAGTTCCTGAGCCTGAAAGAAGACCACGGCCCCTACAATGTGGTCGAAGCTTGGGGTAGGCAACTCAAATAACAAAACGAGGGTAGCCCTTCGGGAAGCTGGGTAAAAAAACCCACTTTGCCATACTCCCACCTTAATTTTTGTTAATCCTCCACTAAAGAAAATTTTCCTCAAATCGATAAGGCATTAAGTAATTTTAAGCTCAAGTATTTTGAGCCCTTACTTTACTCAATGGATGCTACAGGAAAACCCTATGATCTACCAAACGGCTGCCTTATTGATTTCTATGCTTTTGCTGGGCTGTACGAGCACCAAAGATATTTCGTTTAAGAAGAAACGGGTTTTGAAGAAGAACTCTGAAATGCGCAATCGCCTGATTACCATCAGCACTGGCAGAATCGGTTGCCCTCCTGAGGTCATAGAGATAAAGGACTATTACGAATTAAATAGCTTTCATGAGGCCTGGACAGCAATATGCTTTAAGCGGGTATTCTATTGCTCCTATAACAACGTTGCACCTGCATGCAGTGAAAGAATCAACTCTCCAGAGGGAATGACAAAGCCCATGCCTGTTAGAAAAGCCCCCCTTACCCCTCAGCCTCCTTCAGTGCCAAAGGCAGCACCTGTGATCAGAAAGGTGCCACAAGGTCAGAACCCAGCGAGGCCTGAGCTACCCGAGGCCAGACCTGCAATCCGCCAGAGCAAATAGGTATAAATAATTAGACTAGTTCTCATCCGGGAAAAGTGTTTTTCTGTCCCTTGATCAAGGAATTACATTCGCTAAGCGACTGAAGTCACTGAGATTTGGATAGTTCGCATTAGCCGGAAATTTCATTTCCGGATGCTCTCTAGACTAGGAATAGGCCGCAGAGAATTAAGATGATAAATAGTGGGCATATGAATTTGATGTGAAAGCCCCAAAATTTTCCAAATTTCTTAAAGAATGGACAGCCAAAGCTTAGCTCTTTAGAGGCTTTTTCACTCCCCCAAATCCAGGCAACAAAAACTGTCAAACCAAGCCCACCGACCACCATGGCCAAACTACCCCAGAAAAAATCCATCATTCCATAGAATCCCTGAATTTTCAGAGATGGTATGGAAATGTCACTTAGGAACTGATTTGCTCCATTTGAGAGGGCAGAAGGTATACTAATGAGGTAGGAAACGACCCCGACCACCCAAACAGCCTTTTTTCGTTTCCAACCAAAAGTCTCCATCAAGAAATTGCTAGGAATTTCTAGCAAGGCAACACAAGTGGTTAGGGCTGCAAAAGCTAGTATGGCAAAAAATCCAAAACCAAAAACACTACCATAAGGAATCTTTAAGAATATCTGGGGCATGACATTAAATATAAGTCCAATACCTTGGTCCACTGGCTCCCCAAAAGCGAATAAAGCAGGAAAAATAATCAAACCAGAAAGCATCGCTATTAAGGTGTCAAATAAAGCAATGTAAGATGCGGATGCAACTAAATTGTCTTGTTTGCGTGTGTAGCTACCGTAGGTGACCAAGACTGCTTCACCGATACAAAGTGAAAAAAATGCCTGACATAGGGCAAACAAAACAGCCTCAGGGCTTATCTTAGAAAAGTCAGGGGATAGATAGTACTCGAGCCCAGCACTTGCACCATCTAAACTTAAAGACCTTACAGCTAAACCTACGAGTAAAAAGACAAGCAGTGGCATGAGAATTTTACTTAGTTTCTCAATCCCTTGCTTTAGACCTCGACCCACAATCAAAATACTTATCAGCTGAAATAAAGCTGCAGCAGGAATACAATACCAGGGATTTGCGGAGAATTCGGCTATTGGTAAGGTCTTACCTCCAAGGATCTGAAAGCTGTAACCTAAGGTCCACCCAGCTACGACCACATAATAGCTCAAAATAAAAAAAGCAGTTGCAATTCCTAGGAGACCGAAGTACTTCCAAACCCCTCGTGGCTTGATCGATGCAACCGCATGCATCGGGTTTTTCCGAGCATGGCGCCCTAGGGAAAACTCCACCAAAATCAGAGGGAGGCCCAGAAGCAGGACGCATAAGAGGTAAACAAAGAAAAAAGCTGCACCTCCCCATTGAGCGGTAATATATGGAAACCTCTGGATATTACCAAGCCCAACCGCAGCTCCAGATGTTGCGAGTATAAAACCTAGTTTTGAACCCCAGTGGTCTCGTTGATTCTTAGCCATTACCTTGCCCTGTTTGAGAGAGTCTTATCTGCGCTTACTGCGATCAAACAGCAAATAATGCCCTAAGTTTCGTGCAGGAACAAGAATTGATTGATTTTTGAACATCTTCTCAAGACTACGCTAGGGCATTGCTCACAATCTCCCCAACATCAGGACTGAGGCCCTCTTCAGAGTTAATACGCTTAAGAACCTTCAGCATAAGATCCTGCCTTGCTTTGTCATACTTTTTCCAGGAAGTAAGAGACTTAACTAGCAGTGATGCCATCTGCCTATTGATCTTGTTCAGTTTTAAAACATAGTCACCACAAGTTTGGTAGCCTGTTCCACACTTACTATGAAAAGCAATTGGATTGTTGACACAGAAGCTGAGCAATACAGAACGCATACGATTAGGGTTTTCGATGATGAAAGCTGAGTGGTTTAGGAGCTTATTTAGAAGCTCAGCGGGTTGCTTGGCAGGGCTACTAGCCTGCAAGGCAAACCATCTGTTGATCACAAGCTCCTCATGGGACCATTTTGAATAAAAATCATTGACCAGCGTTTCTCTATCTTCAAAATCGCTATCAATGATAAGCGCTAGAGCTGCATCCCGATCGGTCATATTATTGCTCGAGTGAAACTGTTGCTTAACCAGTTTTTGAACCTTATCATCACCGAGTTTATGAAGGTAACTAAGGCATAGGTTTTTCAAAGAACGTACCCCCATCTCTTCATTACTTAGAGAGTAAGGTTTATCCTGATTAAGATTCATGTAGGTCTTTAACAAAATCTCCTTGTTTGCTGCAGCCAATTCCTCACTGACAAATTTACGCACTTCATAAATCGCATCCACATCTATGACTTCAAGATTTTGACTAATGAGTTGCTCTGAGGGTAGTCGTAAGGCGTGAGCTTTAAAGGCATGATCAAAGCTTTCGTTGGCTACAACCGCATGAAAGCAAGTTTCAATACCTTCTGGCAGCTTCAGTTCCTTGCCTTGTTGGTAGTCAGTGATCAGCCTTAAGATCACCTGCATGTATATACTTTGCCCTGCATCCCAAACATTGAAAGGATCTGAATCATTTGCCATTAGCAGCTGCAAACGGTCGGTACTTAAAAAGGACTCGACCTTTACTGGGGCACTAAAATCTCGAAATAAACTAGGGGTCGGTGGTGAAGGAACATTTTTAAAACATAAGCTTTGCTTTTCTTTTTCTAAGGAGAAGACCCTTTCCTTGCTACCTTCAGCACTTTCCGTATCTAAAGTTAACGGGAGCTCATTTCCACTTTGATCCAGTAGCCCCATCCTCAATGGAATCTGCTTTGGATCACTATCTTTTTGAACCCCTTGTGGATTAGTTTCCTGTAAAATATTTAAAGTATAGGTTTTACTGCTCGCATCATACTCTTCCGTAATCCGAACATGGGGAGTACCAGCTTGGGTGTACCAGCGCATAAATTGATCTAAGTTCTTCCCACTAGCATCAGCCATTGCCTGTACGAAATCCTCTTGACGCACAGCTTGGCCATCAAACCTTTCAAAGTATAAGTCCATGCCTTTTCGAAAGCTTTTTGCGCCGATTAGGGTGCAGAGCATACGCACCACTTCTGCACCTTTATTGTATACAGTGGACGTGTAAAAATTATTAATCTCTCGATAGCGGTCTGGCCTTGGAGGGTGCGATAACGGGCTTTCATCTTCAGGCCATTGAAACCGACGCAATTGCTGAACATCTTCTATTCTCTTAACGGCAGCAGAATAAATTGAGCGCGAAAACTCCTGATCGCGATAAACAGTTAAGCCTTCTTTTAAACATAGCTGAAACCAATCACGGCAGGTGACTCTATTCCCCGTCCAGTTATGGAAATACTCATGCCCGATGACTGACATGATATCTTGATAATTTGTGTCTCGAGCAATTTCGGGGTTTGCTAAAACCAGGGAATTATTAAAGATATTGAGGCCTTTATTCTCCATAGCCCCTAGGTTGAAATCACTTATTGCAACCACCATGTACTCATCTAAGTCACATTCGAGTCCAAAAGCTTCTTCATCCCAAGCCATAGACTTCTTGAGGCAGTCCATTGCATAGGCACACTTTCCAATGTCGGCACTAGCCGCATAAATCGCAAGCTCTACCTGTTTCCCAGATTGGGTGACAAACTTGTCTTTAATGGCTTCCAGCTTGCCGGCTACAAGGGCAAACAAATAACTAGACTTTGGGAACGGGTCCTCCCATACCGCAAAATGCTTGCCATCACCCAAATTTCCTTTATCGATACAATGTCCATTTGACAGGAGGACTGGGTAACTTTCTTTATCAGCCTCAATTCTGACACGGTAAGTCGCCATCACATCGGGCCGATCTAGGGAGTAAGTGATTTTTCGAAACCCTTCAGCCTCGCTCTGGGTGCAAAAGATGCCTTTCGATTTATAAAGCCCATCTAAAGAAAGGTTGAGCTGAGGCTGAATGATGACCTTTGTTCCAAGTACAAATTTATTTGGAAGCTGTTCGATGCGAAGAGTCTTTTCTTCGACGGCGTAAAGCTTTTGATCTATTTCCTTACCATCGAGGCTTAGGTGCTTAAGCTCTAGGTCTACCCCATTCAGAACGAGGGGCTCACTTCCTTTAGGGTCTCTTTTTTCAATTTGGAGCTGTGACTCGACACTGGTTTTTTCCTCTCCCAGACAAACTTTAAGGTCTATATGTTTAACAATATAGGCCGTTTCCTTGTAGTCGTTGAGAAATATCAGCTCACTCTTTTCAGACTTCATAATCATTCCTTATACTTGGCCCGGAAAAAACCTAAAATGGACCTTGCTGTTTTAATTTATTGCTGTTAAGGACTGCAAAATTATAGTCTTTTTTAAAAGACTGCCCTAGCGATAATTTTGAACGGGGATAAAATGTTAAGAAGAACCTTATATGGAAGCAACAATCAGTTTCGACTCCTCATTACTGTTCCTCATGGATCTATTGGCGAAGCTTTTTTTGCACGCTACCCCCACTTTTGGCAAAGCTTTTCCAAGCCAACTGAGATAGGGGCATTCTACAGGTATTTAAGAATTGAGCAAGATTTTGGAGCCAAGGAACTCTCTCACCGCTTCGCCTATTGGGTTCATACATTGATGCCTCAGCTGGGAGTCTTGGTCCTTGAAAAGGATTACCCTCGTGGAATACTGGATGGCGGCCGCCAGCTGAGTCACTGCCTGCGTTCCATGGTCCCAGGCTCTCTTATGAAAGAACTGGAAACTGACCTGCTTCAGGTTCATGGGTCTACCCTGGACGTGGTAAGGCAAGAAATTGATTTAGTCGCCCGCCGGGGTGGGATTTTGGTAGACCTACACACCATGGCACCATACTGCCCCCACTTCATGCAGGGCACCCAGACACTGACAGAACACTATGATAGCCTAGAAGATTACCTAGAGCACTTTCTTGAAACTAAGTTTCACCATCCTAAGTTCAAAAGGGATATTGACCTGATTACCGAGGACGGCAGCGGCAATGTTATTGCGGACAAAGAGTTGACTGCCGCTTTTTTTTCAGTCCTCTCTGCTCACTACCCCTTGGCCTTCAATGACCCATATGCTGCACTTCCCCATTTCATGATGCATGAATACTTGTGCAGTAGCAGAGGCATCGCTATCGATGTGCCGAAAGATTTGATAAGCCACCAATGCCCTCCTGAATTCAACTTGGAGCGTTTTGATCTCAGTGAGGAAAAAATCGATGGATTAGCCAAGTTGATGGCCGAGTCAGTTCAGTTTTTTTTCTTAGAACAAAGTGGATAACAGCATTATGCTGCTCAAGAAATTTTTTGCTTATCGTGTCTTAATCAAATTTCAGTTACCTTATTAAGTATAAACTCTGTGGAGGAATCAACTAAAAATGAGAACATCAAACCCAGCCTTAAAAACCGACACCTTTATGGATAGTGCTAGAGGGGTTTTAAGAGGCGACTCTAGCGACGTTATGACCATCGACGGTTCTGTCAACAAAACTGGCATCCTTGCCTTTCTCCTTGTCTGCTCGGCAGCCTTTGTGTGGTCTTTAGCCTATAAAACAACTGGTTACGGTAGCGCGCCTGCAATCATGCAAAACCCTGGCATCGTGAGCCCTTGGATGATCGGTGGCGCTTTAGGCGGACTGGTTTTGGCATTTGCAACCATTTTCAAACCAGTCTGGGCACCATATACGGCTCCAGGTTATGCGATCTTAGAGGGCTTCTTTATTGGTGGGATTTCAGCCACAATGGAACTTCGCTTCCCAGGTATCGTTATGCAAGCAAGCTTCCTAACCATGGGCACCTTGGTTAGCATGGTCATGGCATACAAAGCAGGTCTTATTAAAGCAACAGCAAAGTTTCGCTCTGGAATGATGATGGCTTTAGGCGGAATTTTTTTCTTATACATTATGTCATTCATCCTTTCTTTGTTTGGTGTCAATATGAGCTTCATGCATGACAGCTCCCCCCTCAGCATTGGAATCAGCCTGGTGGTGGTCGTCGTTGCATCCCTTAGCCTAATCCTAGACTTTGACTTAATTGAGACAGGAGCCCGGCAAAGAGCCCCTAAGCATATGGAGTGGTACGGCGCATTTGCTCTTATTGTCACCCTTGTTTGGCTTTACGTAGAATTCCTTCGCTTGCTGTCAAAAATTAATAGTAGGGACTAATCTTACCCTTCTCGCTCTCCCACTCAATCAAATAAGCCACTGAATTCACAGGATATAAATGAAGATTCGAAAGACGATTGACATGGGAGTCAGGAAGGTGTTAGGTCTATCTTGCTTAATGAACCAAGACTTTTTTAATCCTTGGGTAAAAACAAAACGTTTTTGTCAACTTACTGGAATGAGACCTTATGCCTAAAGTAACAATTACCACAGACGATTTGACCATCGATGTGGCTGACAACTATCCGATGATCGACATGTGTGAAGATCATGAAACCTCTATCCTTTTTGGATGCCGAGATGGTGCATGCGGAGCATGTATGATCAGGGTCAAAGAAGGTAAGAACAACCTTAGCAAGATGGAAGACGACGAGCGCGACTTCCTTGAAACGATGGCTGCTGAAGAAGATGAGCGCCTTGCTTGCCAATGCAGGGTGTTAGGCGACGTCGTGGTCGAAGTATCAGAATAGAGCTCTTTTGACATGCTGAAACTGCGGGCAAAACCAAAAAAGCTCTCCTCTGCGGCTAAACGCACTCTTGTCGACCAAGCTGTAACGATCCTCAAAAAGAAAATGCCAGAGCCAAAGTGTGAGCTTTACTTTGAAACTCCATTTCAGCTTTTGGTTTCGGTGGTTCTGTCAGCCCAAACCACTGATAAAAGTGTCAATAAATGCATGCAGCCAATCTACAAGAAGGGCTTTGATCACGATACGGTGCTCAAGTGGGGCCAGGAAAAGCTGCTGTCCCACATCCGCACCATCGGTTTAGCACCTACCAAGTCAAAAAACGTGCTGAAGTTGTCTCAGATCATCAAAGACAAGCACCAAGGCGAAGTCCCCAATAATCGCCAAGACTTGGAAGCACTGCCGGGAGTGGGAAGAAAGACGGCTAATGTCATTCTTGGCGAGCTCTTTGGCGAACCCACAATTGCTGTCGATACCCACGTTTTCAGAGTCGGTTATCGTTTAGGGCTGCATACAGAGAAAACACCCATTAAAGCTGAGCACGAGCTGCTCAAAGTCATACCAGCCAAGTATTTGCCTGCTGCTCACCATTGGCTTATTTTGCATGGCCGTTACACCTGCAAAGCTTTAAAACCCATGTGTGAGCAATGCGATCTCTCCAAGCTGTGCCCCAGCCTTCCCCCAGCCAAGTAATGGAAGACACCGTAACCTCTCGAGAAGTGACTTCTTAGTCTCTGTTAAGACTTTTGCGGAGGTAGATGGACTTCTGTCAACGGGAAGGTCTCGTGATATAAGGTGCGCGCATCCCACCTTGCGTTCCTTCCATTCAGGAGGTAAACAGATAGTGAATTTAGGGAGGCTTATTCCAAATGAACAAAAAAAACTTTCATGTGGACGAGTTAGGTGTACCAAAACACGCTAATCCTGTAGATATGGCACCATCTCGTTTTGTAGGTCAGGATAAGAGAATTGCCCACAACCCCTACTTGTATCAGATTGCTCCTGATGGAGACTGGCAGCTACCAGACCTATCAGGCTTTGAGCCAGCAGGTCCGAGGGAGCACATCTATTTTGACCCCAAAGCGACCAAGGTTGCAATCGTTAGTTGCGGTGGCCTGTGCCCTGGAATTAATGGAGTCATTAGAGCGCTTGTGATGCAGTTATGGTATCGCTATGGGGTCAAAAACATCTTCGGAGCACGTTACGGCTACCAAGGTCTAGCCAAAAACCAATCCGAAAGCCTCATGGAGCTACACCCAGACTCTCTGACCCATGTTCATGAAGCAGGAGGAAGCTTCCTCGGTTCCTCGCGTGGGAGCCCCCCAACAGAAGAGATCCTTGAAACCCTAATTGACAACAAAATCCAGATTTTATTCACCATTGGTGGTGATGGGACTATGCGAGGTGCACACGCCATTCAAGAGGCCAGCAAGAAGCGTGGCTATCCACTTGCCGTGGTTGGGGTGCCAAAAACCATAGACAACGACATTGCGTATGTTCGGCAATCATTTGGTTTTGAGACCGCAGTATCCATTGCATACCAAGCGCTTCAGTCAGCTCACAATGAAGCCAGAGGTTACAAAAATGGCATAGGCCTTGTTAAGCTCATGGGCCGTCACTCTGGTTATATCGCAGCTACTGCCAGCTTAGCAGCAGGTCACGTAAATTTTTGTTTAGTTCCGGAAGTTCCTTTTTACCTAGAGGGGGACTCAGGCCTACTAAAGCTACTTGAAAAGCGCCTTAAAGAAAGGAAGCATGCTCTCGTAGTCGTGGCAGAGGGTGCCGGACAACACTATTTTTCAAATATGAAAGCCGAGCACGACGCTTCAGGCAACATCAAACTGGGAAACATTGGCCATTATCTCAAAGACCGGTTTACCCAGCACTTCTCAGGTCTGGATCAAGAGGTTACCATCAAATACATTGACCCGAGTTATTTGATCCGATCTGCACCGGCAAACCCAGCAGACCAGCTGTTCTGCACGAAGTTAGCTCAAAATGCTGTTCATGCTGCCATGGCTGGTAAGACTGGGCTGATGATTGGATATTGGCACGGTAGTATGACTCACGTACCGCTAAGTGCCGTCAATGACTACCGACAGTCTATCAACCCTGGTGGGCATCTTTGGTTTAATATTATGGAAACCACCGGTCAGCCAATGCACATTGGCAACCCAAGCGACTTCACCCCCTAAACTTCGCGACACAACCTGGACGATGGGCCTCTCGTACCCTGCCTCTCCCTACCAGTTGGCTATTTAATAGTGAACTGTAAGCTGCTCGCGACCTTCGAAAACGCTAAGGTCATGAAGGGTGGCAAGCCCGACTAAATATAGCCCTAATCTCTTAGGTTGATCTCAATCTTACGACCTCGGTCACGGTCTCAAATGGATTCTTAACGGCCTCCAAAAATCGTTTCTTAAGATCATTTTTTAA
>JABSRF010000140.1 GCA_013215275.1 Oligoflexales bacterium
TTATTATGGTTTCGACTATCAATAGATTCAGATACTAGATGAGTTTAGTATGGTGCTACTTTGTGGAAACTTCTGTTGATTGGTCTAGCCACTTTCCATTGAGGGTACTGTTGATAATCGAAGCAATGAAAAAGCCTCCAGGAACGTACCCTAGAGGTGAGCTATGAAAATCAGTACTTCCGGTGTACATATTTGGTAAAATCAACACAATATCATCTGGTTCGACTATGTTAGGAATTTGATTGATATTGATCAGAGATCCAATTCGCTTGTAGAACTCTCTTTTATTCACCACGTTGATAAGTGTCGTCCCATTGTGATCAATTGGTAAGAAATGGTCATTGATGAAAATCTTTTCTTTCGAGCTGATGCGGATCTTATCTGCTGATAGAATCGAAGAAGACCCAATCTTCAAGGTCCTCCAAGCATATAACAATATTGTTTCTATCCAGGATGCGGCCTGCGAATTAGAAATGAGCGTGACTGAGATCACAGAGGTGATCAATAAAAGTAACAACACCAGATTGGAAATAGCATCGTTTTTGGTCGACGCAAGCATCACAAGAACGATTTTCAATAGAAATTTTGGAAATTTTATAAACGAAAAATCACAGCATCAGTACTCCGCACCGAACATTGGTGACTTAATGATCGATAACAACTGTATGCAACAAGTTGGAGAGCTTGAAGTCAATTGTATCCGAAATGACAATGTACCAAACAACAATAACAACTAGGGATGCTTACGAGCACCTGAATCCATAAAGGCAGGGATTTTAATGGACAGCTCTCCTATCTTATGAAAAAGGTCCTCCCTGACTTCCTCAATTTCGTAAACCAAGCCATGGCGCATCCCCGGATACTCATGGTAGGTGCATTCAACTTGATTTGCAGCATTCCATACCACACACTGCTGTTTAGCAGCCTGGGTGGAGACCACTCCGTCACTGCCAGCAGTTAGCATGAGCAAGGGAACAGAGGCTTGATGCTCGAGCTGCCTTAAGCGTTCATGAGCTGCCAGTGAGGCTTGTACCCAAGCAAAGGTCGGGGTGCCACACTTTTCTGGATGTCCGTTAAACCGTTCGAAAAACTCTGGATCGTGGGTGAGCAGGTTATTATCCTTCGTGGAAACATAGATCGAAGGGTTAAAAGGTAAAACCTGAGTTTGTCCAAGACCTAAGGAACGAGATCCAAAAGCCGAGGCTACCCCAGCAAACCGTCTGTATAAACTAGGTCCAGGCAATCCAAAAAAGGGAGAAATGGCAGTGATCGAAGCCACTGACGTGACATCGAATCCTTCCAAAGTATAAAGGCTAGCAATTAAAGCACCAGTCGAATGAGCGATCACATGGATTTTTTCATAATCTCGTCGTGCATGCTGTAAAACTAAATCAAAGTCTGAGAGGTGCTCCCTATAGTCATCAATATGACAACGAGGTCCTGAGGATTTCCCTTGCCCTCTAACATCATATAACAAAACATCCCTTCCATATTTTCGGATAAAGGTATCCGCCAAATATTCGTACATGGAAATAGCATCACCCTGCCCTGGTATATATAGGACTAATTCTGAGCTTTTTTCCCCTGGTTTTGCTATGTAAGCCTCCGTATAGATCTGGTGGGAACCGTTTTCGATCATATGCGAATCTGGAACAAGTTCTCCGGCAGCGGCAGATGCCAATAGACATAAGCATACTGCTAACAAACATTCCAATATTGTTTTATAGCGCATTTCAGTCTCCTGCTACTTTTTAAATTTCACTAATTTCTGAATTATATAAAAAAAATGTGGAAGAAGCGACAGATCTTGATTTAATGATACCCATTGATAAACACATCGAGGGGCGTTTGGGATACCCCTTTGAAAATAAATCGATTTAATTTGCTGTGTAGACAACCGTTAGGGATTGATTTTCATCGATGCCTTTTGAAAGTAAAGTGAGAACATTACCACTCACAGAATACTCGCTATCGTCAAGCAAAGTACCATCCAATTCTACTGTGATTGGTTCATCTTGATTCACCGAAGACTTCAATTCAAAGCTTGATTTGAAGCTTTTTTTAATAATAGAATCCGACAAATTTGCAAGCAGGTTAGTGTAGTTTTCATCACAAAGGTGCTGAACTAAGCCAACACTTGGCAATGCACTAGCAAGTTCTAGGTAAGTATCACCAACTTCTTCTATGGAGCACCACTGATTGTCATTATTGACTGAAGTCCCGACAAATCCGTTCACACTGGTCAGACCGGCAAAGAAATCATGGTTATCGATAAGCCCCTTGAACTCAGTTGCAGTGTAATCGGAACCATCGTCAGAGACTACAACAATCTCCTTCCTAGAGTTTGCTCTGATACAGCCTTCATCAGTAATTTGTCCAGCAGCACATTGGTTGCTTGGATCATTGACAAAGTCATAAATGATTTCTAGGGCATTCGTGCTATCGACCGCATAGTCTCCCTTTATATGATACCTCTGATCTGGATTCGTAAGGGTCACATCAATGTCTTTTTCACCAGCGAGCATAAACATCTGGAAAGACTGGTCAGGAAAAGTGTTACTTAGTACTTCAATAAAAGCTGGAAGGGTTTCCTCAAGCTTTTCCGTTTCCTCTTTCATACTTCCGCTGGTATCAACAGCAAAGATGACGTCTGTTGGAATATTCACTCCATCACTTGCACCAATTAATACCTCTGTCGTACGCCCATCTTCTTGCACTGGCGCTTCCCTTTCCAAGTCTGCCGAAACGTCTTCCTGCTCTACAGTGGTCGCAAGTTTTTGTTCGTCTTTTGGAGGGGGAGTGGATTGCGCATTGTGTAAAGTCGATTTACCACAGGCTACAAGAATAAAATAAAATAATATTATTAAATAGTTACACATACCCGGTCTTCATTTTTTGCTTGAGAGTCCCATTACTCTGTCTCGTACCTTATATTTTTCGACACAATCGCTCATTATGCTAAGGGATCAACAGAGAATTTGTTCTCATGCTTTCGCAAATGCTACCAATAACAGAGAATATTTCCCCTTAAACGCACTATTTTGATTTACTTTAGATTTTGTTGAGGAGGAGAGGGCTGAGTCATAAGACACTGAAATGAAATAATAAAGTTAATATGCACCTTAGCAGTGCATCATGACAGCCTTAGTCTGCTAATCAAGAGGGACGAGATCTAGGCGAAAGTTGTCTGGGCCTTCAGCTTCTTCTACACGAAAAGTGCGGATTTCCCCTTCTTTCGCCTTTCCTAGACCCAATGCTTGGCGCATTATCAGATGCCCATGGGGTTTCACCATAGCCTTGTTGCCACTATAAACGTAGCTAACTTTTGCAGAAATCGTAGCTCCTAGGTCTGGGAATAGTAAGAGCGAAGAAACAAAGTCCCCATTTTTTCGCTGAATCTCAGCCTCTCTTGTGGCCATGTCGTTAACGTGTTCAGCATATTTAACCATATAGCTTAACCTTAGGTATTCTGGAGTATTCGAACCATTGTTTTGGTAAGGGATAGACTGTTTTTCAATGCTGGCCAGTAAGACCCTGTGGATCATAACGTCCTGATACCGACGCATCGGGGCAGTAAAGTGCTCATAGTGGTCAATTTTAAGCGCGTTGTGCCCATGCTCGTCTTCTTGAGCTGAGTACCTAGCTTTTTCGTTAATACGACAAAGGATTCCTAAGGCAATATCGAGGCTTGGGTGACCTGCAATATTATTTATGTAATTTTGGATTGGGCTCTTTAAGACTTTTCCATCAATTAAGGACTTTAATTTAGTTCTAGCTTTTGCAAATTTCCATCCTTCACTCTTTGGATGGTACCTGTGGATTGATCGCAAGCCCTGCTCGTGCAAGTACTCACCCACCATTTGATTCGATACCACCGAAATTTGTTCATTGTAGTACTCAACGGTATAACGAGAATAAGGATAAACATCATAGCCTTCTTGCCCATCCCTGACTTTTGGCTCTATTCTCAATTCATGAGGAGAGTAATCCACGACTCCGCGCGCTCTTGCCCTGCTGGGTAACTTACTACCAAGCTCATTGAGGTTGTCTAAGGTCGATTGAAAAATGGTTCCAGCATACTCATGGCCTGAACCTTGATCATAGTACTCTTGGACTTTTCTGTAGGAGAGTTGAGCGACACTGCGAATAGCGGCATGCGAGAAGTCTTTTCTAACCACTGCTCCATTTTTCGCAAACTCAACGATCACGACGACTGCACGCCTTTTAACCTCAGGGTTCAATGAGCAAAGCCCTTCGCTAAGCTCCCTGGGAAGAATGGGAATATCAAAGCCTGGTAAGTAGGTTGTAAAAGCTCGTTCTGCTGCCTGCTGATCTATCTCCGATCCAGGCTCAAGAAAATAAGCCGCATCGGCAATCGCATAATATAAGGTGTAGATTTTAGTCAACGCATCGAACTTGATATACATCGCTTGATCAAGGTCTTTCGAATAGTCGTTATCTATGGTCACAAATTCTAAGTGAGTGAGATCCTCTAGCCCAGTAAAATCGAGAGGGCTTTGATTCATCTTGTTGACTGCATCTATAGTTTCTTGGGAGTAGAATGGATTAACTCCTTTATCAACTGCATGCTGACGAAACTGGTCTTTGATTTTTGTGACATCTGAATAGGAAGAAGGTAATGAAGTAGGATCTAAGCGCTGATAACGAGCATGAGCTGCAAGACTATAAAATAAAACAAGGAAAGATACAGAAACCAACTTAAACATTTAGGATCATCCTATGTAAATAATTCTGAAAGTGGATACCGACTTTGAATGTTTGTGTATAGCAGATCTTGACTATTCAAAAATTCTTCTAGGCGTTACTAAGCGATTACCTCCTTGTTAACAGAGTTGTAAGGCAGCTGGAGTATATGCTAGCTTGGGCGATTCTTCTACAGTTAAGTTAGGATTTAATCAATTTTTAAACCGCCGTTAATTTTTACAGTCACAACCCACAACACAAGTGTTCGAAAAACAGGCTATCCTTTAAAATTCCATATCTTAGGTTTTTTTAGAAGGTGAGCTGAAGGAGAGCCCAAGGGATGTTAAGTGCTTTGTAGGTTGGTGCTGTTGTGCTCACCAGAATAGGCCTGGCTACCTTGCGATCCAACAACTTGTGGTAGGTAGCCAGGAGCTTAAAAAATTTATCATTTATCTGGAGAGCAAAAAAGAACTTATCGGTCAATGTCCGAAAAATGGGTTGCAAACATCTTGCATCTTAAAAACCTGGCAAATATTAACAAAAAACCGTCTATGGTAGATTCACAGCTACCACTGCGTGATTGAATTTGCCTTAAGGCTCTGTTTTCATCCTGCTGTCTAAGACCGTCATTTTTAGTTTCAATGGATTTGAAAGAAAATCAAGACGCAAATCTCCAAGGGTTCCAGGCGAGATCATATTGTCAGTTCTTAAGGCTAAGCATGCTCCACCTAGAGATAAATCTACCAAGACCCCCTTTATATTCTGCGCAGGAACCGTTTCAGTGGAAGGCAACTGCATGGAAACTCTAGCCTCCTTCGAAAAAATAATCCGAAAATCTTCGCGTTCATCTCCGCGCATATTTTGTGGAGTTGGCAGTAACTGTGATATTTTTTTCCGCAACAATTCATTGAGCTCGTTGAATAGCGACTTTGATACTGCGGGGTTCATCTCAAATTTCATTCTAATTATTTGCCTTTGCCTCATGCATACCCTCAAAATATAAGCCTACATCATCAGGATGATGAAAACATAACGGATTGTGGATTTTTTCTTTATTCCTTCCACATCTTTACGGAACCTTCATAAAAAGACCTAAGTATTTTTTATAAAAGCCTAATAACAGACAGAATTTTCTGTATTTTACAAAGCTAGAAAGAAGGTGAAAATTTCAGTTTTTTTTAGAGGAAGCCTAGGGGATTTAGCATAATAAGCTAAAATCTATCATAAAATGTCCCTAACGCAACAAAGCAAGGGGAGCTTATCCTTACCTTTTAATTAGGTCGCATAGTGATCCAATCAAAATCTGCATTTCTTAGTGACCTACGCACGGCAAACATAAGCTTGTCGGATAATATGGTAAATTATAACTAATATCAATCTTAGCTATAGGTTTGCTCAAAATGAATAGAGTTCCCTCAGGGAATCCATTCCGGTGGATCTTTTATATCCTCACAGCTTGGCTATTTGCTTCTTTTTCTATCACCTCTTACGGAGGTATTCATACCGTTCCCATTATTATCCCTGCGCAGCTCATAAGGGCAGTGCAGTATCATCCAGTCGGCATGTATCGGGTGTTTAAAACTGCGAAGGATGGTCGAGCTGTCACCATTCCATTTCAGATCGATGAAAAGGACCGCTACGGAGACTATATATTAGCTAAAGGCCCACTTCCTAATCAAAAACTAAGCAATGGTATCTTTGATTTCAGAGATGAGCTGAGCATTATGGGAAATGATGTAGGGCCTGTCAAAGTACCAACAAAATGGGAAATGAAAAAACCATCGGTTCTTTACGAAGTCAAATTCATGAATGCTACCACGAAAACCGAGGGTGCTATATACATTGGCGCTTATTTCAATAACCCACCCCCTATCTCAAAACTAAGTTATGTATCCTTCAATCTAAAGAGAGCTGAGATCCTGACCTCTCGGTATCGATACGCATTTAATCCGAACAATTACCTCATTATCAATGATGTGTTTATAAACCGAGGAGACAAAGATCCCTACCACCTAATTGATGCCTCTACCCTTTTTCTTCGTGCCGATTTAAAGTACTTTCTCACCTTAACGATAAACCAAGAAAACATTGATAGCGAATTGGAAGCCTATAAGGACGGACCCATTCGCTGTATAGCTAGAGTAAACTTTAACTATAAAATTTTAAAACTGAACTTTGATCTTGGCATGTATACCGAGGTTTCTTTCTTCTCAAACTCTGTGATTCTACCAGCACTCATTGACAACCCTCTAGATGGACAGAAAATATTAAATGAAGGAAGTCAATTTTATTATGGATTCTCGTTCATTGATAATCCTTGGACGCTCAAACTTGAGACCAACATGCCAGAATATCAGGAAATAACTCTACTTGATTTTCTCAGAGGCAAGAAGAAAGTAAAAAAACACTATTGGTTTACAGGCACCTCGGATGACTACATGATTTACGTAGAATTGGACCCATCGGTTCAAATGCAGCGGCATGGTAATGTTCCTATGTTTTACAAAGAAAACACCCCAGCAAAACTTCTAAAAGAAAGACCAACATCAGCAAACCCATTAGGAGAGAGTCCCGTTAACTTTGCGATCTCTTTAGACCTCACGGCTTTTACTGAAGGCCTTCATAATGTAGCCATCAAACTTTTTGTCGAGAATAAAAAAGATGAAAAACTGCTTGAAGAGTACAAAAACATCGACGACTGGAAGATAAATGCCAAGCGCCTGCCATCTGCTAGCTTCAAATAGTTGCCCCAATAAAGACAAATTGATTGAAACAGCCAAAATCTGAACTATAATAGCCCTTAACCAGAATAGCGCCAACCTTACAAGAAATAAGGCATTGATTTTACATGGAAAATTCAGAAACCCCTGAGTCTAATCTAGGCAGCAATGAGCTGCCACTTTGTGTTTGGTTAAAAGGTGATGAGCCCTATTTCAAAGATTTCTGCCTCGATGCCGAAGAGGTCATGGAACAGCTTGGTATTAAACGCTCAAGGCTAAGACAAATTTCCGGTAATGAGTTAAGAGTTGGACGTAAACGGGTTGAACGCTATATACGTCCCTTTTATCGTCCCGATGATGTAGAAAAGTACCTCAGCTGGACACGGGCAACTGCAAGCCACCAAAAATCTTCCCAGATGTTAAACTCAGCAGCTGAGAAGTTGTCAGCACAGAGCAAGGCTGTGTTGGAGCATCTGAGCAGTACTGAGCAAAAGCTGACCCAACAACTTGAAGCCAATGAAAACTCATTTAAGGATTCAATTAAATCAGTAGCAAGAACTCAAGAGCAACTGATTAAATTTCTTAAGCAGTACGGATCCAGCTTGCTCAAAGGTGGGAACCTGCAAAAGGAGTTTTTCGATAAAACCTTACTACCCCTTATGGTGCAAAATCAAAAGGCATGGAAGGAAACCCAAACTGGCCTCAGTAGGTTGGCCAGCATCAATGAAGCTTTTTTGGAATCCATCGGTATCATCCAAAGCGACCACCAAATTCTTATTGAACTGCAAATGAAAATGTCAGCGTTTGAAACTAATCAGAACAGCATTGAACTAAAATTTGAAAGTTTGGTGAGCAGTCTGGAAGAGCAACAACCCAAGCTTCAGTTGCGGAGGCATCAACCAAATCGCAAACGGACACTAAGGTTAAAACCTATGAAAAACCTAAAACCTAATAGGCCTTGTCATAGTCGCAGTAGACGGCGGATCAATAAACCATTTTAAACCAGGATAACCCACTATGGATTGGAAAGTCATACTGTCGACTTTTGTAGCCGTTTTTATCGCCGAGTTAGGTGACAAAACTCAACTGATTACTTTTGGAGCCTCCACCTCCTCTCCTTCCAAGCTTGATGTCTTTATAGGCTCAGCAAGTGCACTGGTCCTCGCATCTGCAATTGGCGTCATGGTTGGGGCAAGTCTAGGGCAATTTATTTCTGTCAAGACACTGGAAAGAGTAGGAGGAAGCATTTTTATTGTTATAGGGATTGTTACGTTGTATAAATCCTTCCAAGCGTGAACTGAACTTAGTGGCGAAGGCATGATCATTAGGCATCCCTATAGCGAATTGTCGCTCACACCCATTAAATACCTTGAACGAATTGCACTTAATCAGAAGTTTCCATCAAAAAATGTCGTTTAGGTTATGATGATCCTTGTAATATGGGACTTTTTAGTACCCTT